>NZ_JBHXPI010000008.1:0-272232 GCF_042718575.1 Streptomyces sp. NPDC058579 | reverse complement strand
TTCATGGACGGCGGCGTGGTGGTCGAGTCCGGCCACCCCCGCGACGTCCTGACCAACCCCCAGCACGACAGGACCAAGGCGTTCCTGTCGAAGGTCCTCTAGCAGCAAACGGGGAAGGGGCGGTACGGAGAACTCTCCGTACCGCCCCTTCCCCGTACGGGGCTCCGGTCGGCTGAACGGCGGCATGTCGCCTTGCGTCGGCCCGGCCGGAGCCGGAGCGTTTTCTCGCCGCGACCGTGCGCCTGATCGGAGACTCCCTGTGGACGCCCCGCCGACGATGATGCTCGGTCCGGACCGGTCGGCCGAGCGTGTCGTGCGGCCGCGGCGCGCGCTCCGCGCGGGGGCCTCCCAGGTGTTCGCGGCGGCCCTGGGGTTCGTCCTGGGGCTGTTGCTGCCGGGGATCGACGGCGGGTACCAGGTGGCCGCGCAGCGGGCCGTGGACGTGCTGAAGGTCGTCGGCCTGGGCGTGCTGAGCGTCGCGACGCTGATCTTCTCGGTGCTGTTCCTGGTCGTGCAGTGGGCGGCGGGGAACTTCAGTCATCGGCTCGTCCTCTTCCGGACCGATCCCGTGGTGTGGCGGCTCTTCGCCCTCGTGGTGGGCGTCCTGGCGTTCTCGGTCACGGCGACCCTTGCGACCGGCTCGCGCCGTACCGTGTCCGTGGCCGTGCCCGCGCTGGCCCTGGTGCTTGCCGCGACAGCTCTCGTACAGGTCCGGCGGCTGCAGTTGAGGGCCTTGAAGTCCATCCAGCTCGCGCACGTCCTCGCCGACGTACGCGACCGGGGGCGGGAGGTCCTGCGGGCGATGTACCCGTCGCCGGACGACACGGACGACGCCGTGCCCGATGCTCACGAGGCACGCGCCCTGCCGGAGGTGACGTCGACCGTCGTCTGGGCCGGTGACAGCGTCCTCCTGGCTCAGGTGGACTGGCTGCGCTTGGTACGGGTGGCGACGGGGGCGGACGCGGTGGTGGTCGTGAAGGTGCCGGTGGGGAGCACGCTCCACCCGGGTGACCTGGTGGCCGAGGTCCGCGGTGGCCGTGTGCCCGACGCGGTGGTGCTGCGGGCGGTGGTCGGCGAGATCGAGCGCACCTTCCACCAGGATCCGACGTTCGCCTTCCGGCTCCTTGCCGACATCGGGCTCCGTGCACTCTCCCCCGCGATCAACGACCCAGCGACCGCCGTCCAGGTCCTCGACGCCGTGGAGGGCCTGCTCCGGCCGCTCGCCGCGGCGGAGCTGGGCGACCGGTCGATCGCCGATGCCACGGGTGCCGTAAGGGTCGTGATGTGCCTGCCGGCCTGGGAGGAGTTCCTGCGGGTCGGGTTCGACGACCTGTGCCGTGCGGCCTCGGATCAGCCGATGGTGCTGTCCCGCGCCCGGCACCTGCTCCTTCGGGTACGGGAGGCGGCGCCGGAGGGGCGCCGTCCGGCCATGGAGGAGCGACTGGCCTGGGTGGACCAGGAGCTCGCGGACAGACACCCGGCGTTCCTGCGCGAGCCGACCGACCGCTGATCGCCCTACTCGACAGGCTTGTCCAGGCGGCCGAGGCGACGGCGGCCCGTCCCCTCCGGCACCGCCGCGCTCTCCCGCAGTCCGTCGGGGTCGGTCTCGGAGGCTCGCCGGTACCAGCCGCCGTACCGCCCGGCGAGCGCCGGCGCGGAGACGCCGTGCAGCAGGACGCTGAGGGCCACCGTGACGGCGACGACCCGGCCCAGCAATGCCAGACCGGGAACGTGCTCCTCCACCATGAGCAGGCCGAGAACGACCGAGGCGAGTCCTCGTGGCCCGAACCATCCGATGTACGCGACCGTCGGCGCCCGCAGCCCGCTGCCGAGGAGCGAGAGGGCGACGGGCACCATGCGGACGACGGTCAGGCTGAGCAGGGCGTAGACGACGATCTGCCAGGTCAGGTGTTGGAGCGTCGGTCCGAGGAGCACGGCGCCGAAGAGCATGAGGCTGATCGAGGCCAGCAGCCCGCCGAGGTTCTCCGCGAACTCGGGCGTGTCGTCCCGGCCTTCCCGCTTCTCCTCGGGGACCCTCCCGAAGTGCCGGAGGGCATGTCCGAAGGCGAAGCCGGCGACCCAGGCGGCGATGAAGCCGCTGCCGTCGACCACCACGGCCAGTTCGTAGGAGGCGACGGCCACGGCGAGGACGTACACCTGTCCCCACTCCCGCGTGACCCACCCGCGCGCTCGGGCCGCCGCCAGCAGCCGTCCGCCGACTCCGCCGACGAGCAGCCCGAGGACCGTACTGAGCACCAGCGCCCGCCAGAAGGTGCCCGCCACGCCCTCGGCGGCGTAGGAGGTGCCGGGGATCGCGGCGAGGCAGACGACGAAGAACGGCAGCACCATGCCGTCGTTGAGGCCGCTCTCCACGTTGAGCCCCTGCCGGACGAGCCCCGGCACGCGCGGGTCGGACATGGCGCTCTTGCCCAGTGCGGCGTCCGTGGGCGCGAGGATCACGCCGAGGAGCGCGAGTTCCCACATCGTGAGCCCCGGCAGCAGGGGCCAGGCCAGCAGCCAGCCGACGGCGATGCTCAGCAGGAGCCCGATCCCGAGCAGCCGGCGGGGCAGGAAGCCGCCCGTGGTCAGGTCGCGGCGGGGGACGGTCATGGCGTCGGTGAACAGCACGAGGGTCAGGGCGGCTTCAAGGAGCACCATGATCGGCTCGGCGTCCGGTGCGAGGCTCACGAGGTCGAGGACGGCGGGGCCGATGAGGATGCCGAAGCCCGTGAACACGATGGCCGACGAGACCGGCGTCGACGCCAGGCGCCGCGATCCGAGGGCGTACGCGGCGGTGACGCTCGCCACCGCCGCCACCGTCCACGCGTCGCTGCTCATCGCTCCGCTTCCTTCGCGCCGCCTCTCTGTACGCCCCTCACGTTCCTGACGAAGCCGCCCCGGCAGCGGCCGGCTGGTCGGTGTCGCCGTGCCAGGTGGGCCAGCCGAGCAGCCGGGGGCGTTCGGTCACCCAGGCGCGGGTGTCCGTGCCGATCTCCGCGGAGATGAGCGCCTCCAGGAGCTGGGAGTAGCGCAGCACGAGGTCGCGGTGGGCCGGGTCGGAGGCGAGGTTGCGGACCTCCGCGGGGTCCTCCTGCCGGTCGTAGAGAACGACGTCGTTGTCGGCGAACAGGGCGTCCAGGTCCGCCGGGCGGTTCGGGCGCAGCGGGGAGAAGTACCGGCCGAAGGTGTAGCGGTCGTCGGTGTAGCCGCGGAGGAATCCGCGCTTGGTCCAGTCGGGACGCAGCGCACCGGACTGGATCCGTTCGCCCGCCCCCGGGTCGGCGAACTCGAACCAGAAGTCGGCGTCCAGGGTCGTGATCGACTCGACGGCGGACAGGACGCCCTCGCGTACCGGGGACCCGTCGAGGACCCGCAGCAGGGAGTGGCCCTTGAGCGCGGGATACCGGTCGGCGATCTCTTCCTGGTCCACTCCCGCGCAGGCGAGCAGGGTCGGGACGAGGTCCACGGACGACGCCAGCGCCTCGGTCCGGCCCCCTCCGGGGACATCGGGGTGGGAGAGGAGGAAGGGAACGTGGAAGTTCTCGTCGTAGACCAGGTTCCCCTTCTGCCGCAGGCCGTGGGAGCCGGCCATCTCGCCGTGGTCGGAGGTGAAGGCGACGACGGTGTGGTCCGCCTGCCCGGAGGCCTCCAGCGCGTCGAGCACCAGCTCGACGCTGCGGTCGACGTCGCGCAGCGCGTTGAGGTAGAAGTTCAGGCCGTCGTACCAGTGCGCGTCGTCGGCCACCGGTCCGAAGACGGTCTCGAGCATCCGCGCGAACTCGGCCACGGCGGGGGCGGCGCCGGACAGGTCGTCGTGCAGGCTCGGGGGCAGCGGGAAGTCCCAGCGCTTGCGGTACACGGGGATGTCGGCCGCCGCCTTCGCGACCACGGCGTGGGCGAGCCCGAACGGCAGCTGGACCTGGGGGGAGCCGCCGTAGTCGAAGCTCATGATGTCGTGCGGGTTCACGAAGTTGACCGCCATGAACCACGGCCGGTCCTCCGCGACCACGGGCGCGCGGTTGCGCAGCCACCGCACGGCCTGCCCCGCGATGACCGGGTCGATCTTCAGCCCTGCCCAGGCTCCGCCGTCGATGTCGCCCCAGTCGTTGAACTCGCTGAACCCGTACGGCTCCAGGGCGTCCGTCGTGGGTTCGGGGCGGTCCGGGGTGATGTACGCGTTCGAGAGGTGCCACTTGCCCTGATAGGTGCAGTAGTAGCCGGCCGAGCGCAGCATCGTGCCGATCGTGCCCAGGGCGGGGTCGAGGGGACGGATGTACGGCATGTTGTCGTTGTCGTAGATCTCCGTGATCGGCAGGTGCTGCCCGGTGTAGAGCACGGAGCGGGCGGAGCTGCACATGGCCGAGGCCGAGTAGAACCGGTCGAAGACCGTCCCCCGCGCCGCCAGCCGTTCCCGGGCGGGCAGCGAGAACCCGTCGGGGCGCGGGACGACCGCCCGCTCCTCGTCCGTGACGATCAACAGGATGTTGGGGCGACGCGTCATGGCCACCTGCCCTCCGACATGGTCCGCACCCCTGCGACGTGGCCGGACGGCGCAAATGCTCGATCAGTGCCCTTCGCCCGAATCTACGGCGGCCCGGCGTCCGCCGCCCGCGCGGAGGCGCCCATGTGACGCCGTCCGGGTGACGCCAGGGTGTCTCTAGGCGCCCAACTCCCGCTCCGCGACGGCACGGAAGCCGCGTGCGGGGCGGCCGGTGACGCGCAGGACCGTGTCGGTGACACGGTCCTCGGCCCCTTGGGCGATGGCCCGGTCCATGTCGGCGAGCATCGTGGCGAACTCCTCGGGCATGAAGGCGGTGAGCCGTTCGCGCAGCTCCGCGTGGGACAGCGGCCGGTGAGCCACGGCGCGCCCGGTGACCTCCGCGACGATCATGGCGATGTCCTCGTAGCCGAGGGCCTCGGGTCCGGTGAGGACGAGGTCGGTGTCGGGGGCGTGGACATCGGTCAGGGCGCGGACGGCCACGGCCGCGATGTCCTCGGCGTCGACGAAGCCGACCCTCCCGGTTCCGGTGGCGGTGCTGATGACGCCGTCGGTACGGATGCTCTGCGCGTGCACATGGTCGCCGGTGAAGTTCTGCATGAACCAGGAGGGCCGCAGCACCGCCCATTCGTCGAAGATGCCCGGCAGCGCCTTGTGGACCTGGCCCACGGCCGGCCCGCCCTCGGGGATGGCGGAGGAACTCAGCAGCACCGCGCGCCGTACGCCGGCGGCGCGGGCCCTGCGCAGGAAGGGCAGGACGACGCCCGCGGGGTCGGGGTCGCCGACGGGCGGGATCACGTAGACGCGCTCGGCGGCGTCGAGGGCGTCGGCATGGCTCGCGGGGTCGTACCAGTCGAAGCGGACCGGCTCGGCTCCGGCGACGGGCGTGCCCCGGCGACTGGCCGCCCTGACCGCGTGCCCCGCGGCCGTCAGCTGGGCGCAGGTGCGGCTGCCGGTGGTCCCGGTGGCGCCGATGACGAGGGTGGTTCGGGCGGCGGTCATCGGCTGCTCCCGGCGAGGTCGACGCCGGCGTCGAGGACGGCGAGCGGGTTCCAGTAGTCGCGGTAGGAGGTGAAGCGCCCGTCCTCGACGGTGACGACGGCGATGTACGTCATGTCGAAGGGGCGGTCGCCCGCCACGAGCCGGCCGATGCCGCGCATCTCGACGACGATGGTCCGCGGCTCGGTGGTCTCGTGGATCCGCAGGTCGGCTTCGGGGAAGTCGTGCAGGTCGATGGTGGCCGGGTAGGGGCGCATGTAGGCGGCGATCGCCTCGCGCCCGTCGAGTCGCGACGGCATTCCCGGGGGCGCGAAGGGGAACTCCATCACGCCGTCCTCGGCCCAGAGGGCGACCCAGCCGGGGATGTCCTTGTCGAGCAGGAGCCGCAGGCTGTGGCGGTACAGATCGGCGGGTGAGGCCGGTACGGGTACGGACATGGGTATGCTCCGTTCTAGAGAATACGGACCCGGGGTCCGCTTGCAAGAACGATACGGACCCAGGGTCCGCTTTTCAACCGGAGGAGCTCGTGACTCTGCCTCAGCCCGAGCGGAGGACCCGCAAGGACGCGGCACGCAACCGCCAGGCCGTCCTGGAGGCCGCCGACACCCTCTACGCCCGATCCGACAGCCCCGAGGACCTCACGATGGCCGACATCGCGGCGGCGGCCGGCGTCGGCAAGGGAACGCTCTTCCGCGCCTTCGGCGACCGCGCGGGCCTGCTCCGGGCGCTGTACGAGGCCCGCCTGGAACCGGTCCGCGAAGCCGTGGAGACGGGCCCGCCACCCCTGGGCCCCGCCGCCCCGCCCCAGGAACGCGTCCCCGCCCTGCTCGACGCGATCCTCTGCTTCAAGCTCGACAACCGCCCCCTCGCCCTGGCCCTGGAGGAGAGCGGGACGAGCGGCAGCCCGTACCAGGCCGGGCACTACGAGCACTGGCACGGCCGGCTCCGGTCGGTACTGGAACAGCTCCCCGACCTGCCCGACCCCGCCTTCACCGCCCACGCCCTGCTGGCCGCCACCCGCGCCGACCTCGTCGAACAACTGGCCGGCAAGGAAGGCGTACCGCGCGAACGGCTCCGGGCCCAACTGGCGGAATACGCAAGCAGGGTCGTGGCCACGCGCTAGCAGCGCCCCGACCTCGAACCCGGGGCCGTCAGTGATCCGTATGGACTCGACCGGCGTCGTCAAAGTCCCGTCAAGGAAGGGGCTTGAGCGGGTGGGGACGGGGATAGCTTCGAGTGCGTGCTTCGGATGCCTGGTGCGTCCGGGGCCTCAGTTGCCGCTCGCGGTCCCCATGGAGGGTCCCATGTGTCTGTTCCAGTACGACGACGATCCGGAGCCTGAAGAACCTGAGCCGGCCGGGCCTCTCTATGTGCCCGTCCGGCCGGGGCGGGCGGAGGTGGTGGTGCGGCTGTTCCGCACGCCACTCGGAGCCCGTACCGCAGTAGGGTTCACCAACCAGGAGCGACTGGCCGCCACGCTCGGCGCCGAGCAGCCCTGGATCCGGCTCACCGAGTCCGCGCTCCGCGCCATCGCCGAGCCGATCGGCGCGTCGACACTGACCATCGACCCGACCCTCACCGCACCCGCGGTCACCGTCGGGGCGATCGACTCCCCCACCACTCCGGTCCTGCCGGCCCCCGGCACCGCCGCCACCCAGGCCGCCTAAAGGGGCCCACCACGGCTAGCGCCGTCCTCGGAGGGGTGGGGCGACCTCATCCCTCCGAGGCGTGGACCGTCGAAGAAGTCCAAGAAGTCTGAGAAGTCGAAAAATAGGGACCGCCCGACCTTGCCCCTCGCTCGGCCGGGCGGTCCTCTTTTGGGACGACCGTCTCCGTGGCAGGTTCCTCACGCCCGTCCGGGCCCCCGCTTCCGGACTGGGCGTTTTCTGGTGGTGATGGTCAATCACCCACCGACCCACGCCACGGACGATCATCCGTCCCCCCTACGTCGATCATTCTGCGATCCACTTCGGCCAGGATCTGCCCCCGCTGACGCGGCCCTGACGGTGTTCGGGTCCGGATTCACGCGTTGTTGACAGTCGACGGCCAGGTCTCCGACTTGCCTGGAAGGAAAGTCGGGGCTAGCTTTCCTGGCAGGAAAGTAAAACGGGGACGCGGGAGGGCATGCGACGTGAGCACATCGGTGGACGCCGAACAGGCGTGGAGGGACCTGCAGCGCATCCGTGTGCCGCAGGAGCGGGTGTACGACGAGGTCGAGCGGTCCGCCGCGGGCGGGCGGGGCAGTACCTGGGCCACGGCCGGGCTCATGTGGCTCTTCCTGGCCGGCCTGGGCCTGGACCTGCCCGGGTGGGGCGTGGCGCTGGTCATCGCCGCGTACGCCGCGCTGCTGGGCGTGCTGGGCACGCTCCACCATCGCCGGAGCCGGGTGCTCCTGCACCACACCCGGTGCACCTGGCGGATGTTCGCCACCTTCGGCGCCGGGGCGGTGGTCACCGGCGGGACGACCGTGCTGTCCGGCCGTCTGGTCGACTCGCTGGAGCCGATGGCCGGCAGCCTGATCCAGGCCACGGTCTCCGCGACGGTGTTCCTGCTCTTCGTCGGGCCCGCGAGCCGCTGGGCCGCCCGGTCGGTGCGGGGCCGGGGAGCGTCAGCCATGGGGGGCGAGCGATGAGCATTCCCGTCGGCTTCGACGAGCTGATCCACCCCGCGACCCGCCTGTCGGTGGTCTCGCTGCTCGCCGCCACCGAATGGGCGGACTTCGCGTTCGTCCGCGACAGCCTCTCGCTCAGCGACTCCGCGCTCTCCAAGCAGCTGCACACCCTGGAGGAGGCCGGATATCTGGAGCTCCACAAGGACGGCGGCGGCCGCAAGCGGCGCACCCGGGTACGTCTTACGGACCGCGGCCGCTCCGCCTTCGAGGGGCATGTCGCGGCGCTCCGGGCGATCGTCGAGGGCGCCGGGTTCCCGGCGGCGACCCACGCGCCGACACCGCAGCCGGATCACTCGGGGGCCGGGCGATGACGGCGCGGCGCACCTCCGCCGAGCCCGTCGTCCACGCGCGCGACGTCCGAATGGCGTACGGCGACATCGATGTCCTCCCCGGCGTCGACCTGGACATCCACCGCGGCGAGGTCTTCGCGCTGCTCGGGCCCAACGGCGCGGGGAAGACCACCACGGTCGAGATCCTGGAGGGCTTCCGGCGGCGTTCGGGCGGTGAGGTGAGCGTCCTCGGTACGGACCCGGAGCGCGGCGACGACGCGTGGCGCGGCCGGATCGGGCTCGTCCTGCAGTCCTGGCGCGACCACGGCCGCTGGCGGGTCGCCGAGCTGCTGACGCACTTCTCCACGTACTACCCCGACCCCCGCGACCCGGCCGAACTGCTCGCCCTGGTCGGACTCGCCGAGCAGGCGGGCCGGCAGGTGGCCCGGCTGTCCGGCGGGCAGCGCCGGCGCCTCGACGTCGCGCTCGGCATCGTCGGCCGACCCGAACTCCTCTTCCTGGACGAGCCGACCACCGGCTTCGACCCGGAGGCGCGGCACGAGTTCCACGTCCTGGTCGAGCGGCTCGCCCGCGACGAGGGCGTGACCGTCGTGCTCACCACCCACGACCTGGTGGAGGCCGAGCGGCTCGCCGACCGGATCGCCATGCTCGTCGGCGGGCGGATCAGGGCCTGCGGCACGCCCGCGGAGCTGGCCCGGCGGGCCGCCGCGCAGGCCGAGGTCCGCTGGACGGCCGTGGACGGCACGTCCCGCCGCGAACGCACCGAGGACCCCTCGCGGCTGGTCTGGGAACTCCACCGGGACGCGGAAGGACCGATCGCCGGCCTCGAAGTCCGCCGCCCGACGCTGGAGGACACGTACCTGCACATGGTGCACCGCGAGACAGCAGAGAAGGCACCGGTGGCATGACGAAGACACCCAGGACGAACGCCTGGCGTGCCGGGCTCCGGCGCGGCCTCATCGAGCTGCGGCACCTCCTGCGCAACGGCAAGGAGATGTCCGGCCACCTGAGCAACGTGATCGTCGCGGTGGTCATCGCCGCGTACGTCGACGGCGATGTGGCCGGCACCGGGACCCCGATGGCCCATCTGGTGCTCGCGGGCTTCGCCGCCTATCTGCTGTTCCAGATCGGGCTCATCAACCTCCCCCAGATACTCGTGACCGAGCGGGAGGAGGGCGTTCTGCTGCGGCTGCGCGCCACGCCCGGCGGGATCCCGGCCTACCTCGTCGCCAAGTGCCTGCTGGTCGTCGTCGTGGCGGTCGGCACCCTGGTCCTGCTCCTGGCGGCCGCGGCGCTCCTTGCCGACGGGCCGCTGCCGCACGGGCCGGGCGGCTGGCTGACGCTGCTGTGGGTCACCGCGCTCGGGCTGCTCGCCGTCGTGCCGCTGGGCGCGGCCATCGGGGCCGTACTGCCCAATCCCCGCGAGGCGTTGGCGCTGATCATGCTGCCGATGCTGGGGCTCCTGTTCACCTCAGGGGCGGTGTTGCCGCTCGGCGCGCTGCCCGTGCCGGTCCAGCAGGTGGCCGCGGTGTTCCCGCTCAAGTGGACGGCGCAGGGGCTGCGTTCGGCGCTGCTCCCCGACTCGGCGCGGTCCGCCGAGGCGGCCGGCTCCTGGGAACTGCCCATGGTCGCCCTGGTCCTGACCGCCTGGGCGGTCCTCGGGTTCCTCCTCGCCGTGCCCCTGCTGCGCCGCGCCGCCCGCCGCGAGACCGGGTCCCGGCTGTCCGCGCGGCACCGCAAGGCGGCGCGGAGCGGCGCCCTGCCTGCGTAACGACGGAAATGCCGCCGCCGGTTCCACGAAGCTCGTGGAACCGGCGGTCGGGGATGGTCGTCGCTAGAGCAGTCCGTCCGCCACCGCTCCGAGCGAGAGGGCGGGGAGGAAGTTCAGCAGCGCCAGGATCACCGAGGCAGCCGTGGCCAGGACGACGAAGCTGACGCCGTGCGCGCGCAGGGTGCCCACCGTGACGACACCGGGTTGCTGCTTGGCCAGTCGCCCGGCGAGTGCCAGGACGCAGACCATCGGCAGGTAGCGCCCGGCCAGCATCGCGAACACCATCAGCAGGTTGTGGAAGTCGGTGGCGCCGTTGAAGCCGGCCATCGCGCTGCCGTTGCTGTTGGTGTTGCTGGTGTACGCGTAGATGAGCTCCGTCAGGCCGTGTGCCCCCGGGTTGCCCATCGAGCTCTGGCCGTGCCCGAGGGCGAGCGCCAGACCCACGCAGGCGAGGATCACGGTCGGCGGGATCAGCGCGTAGGTGACGACCCAGCGCATCTCGCCGTAGCCGATCCGCTTGCGGAGGTACTCGGGCGTGCGGCCGACCATGAGTCCGCCGATGAAGACGGCCACGAGGACCACAACAATCAGGCCGTACAGACCGCTGCCGGTGCCGCCGGGGGCGATCTCGCCGAGCATCATCGCGGACAGCAGCACTCCGCCGCCGAGGCTGGAGAAGCTGTCGTACGACGCGTTGGCCGCACCGTCCGCCGAGCCCGTGGCGGCCACGCCGAAGAGGGTCGAGCCGGGGATGCCGAAGCGGGCCTCGGTGCCCTCGAACTGTCCGCCGACCGCCTCGGTGACCGTGCCGGTGTGGGTGGACTGGGCCAGCGTGCCGGCCGCGAGCAGCAGGCCGAAGAGGATGCCCACGACGGTGAGCAGGGTCCAGCTCTGCTTGAGGCTGCCGATCATCCGGCCGAACATGCGGATGCAGGCCGTCGGGACGAGCAGCATGAGCACGATCTCGAACGCGTTGGTCCACGCCGAGGGGTTCTCGAAGGGGTGCGCGCTGTTGGCGTTGAAGACGCCGCCGCCGTCGCCCGAGAACAGCTTGAGCGCCTCCCATGATGCTGCGGGCCCGCCGAGCAGGGTCTGCTCGCCGCCCGCGACCGTGGAGACGGTCTGGCCGCCGCCGAGGCTCTGGACCACGCCGCCGGCCATCAGGACGAGGCCGCCGAGGACCGCGATGGGCAGCAGGACGCGGAAGATGGTGCGGGACAGGTCGACCCAGAAGTTGCCGAGGTCGGAGGTCGAGCGCCGGATCAGGCCCCGGATGAGGACGAGGGCCACGCAGATGCCGACGGCCGCGGACGCGAACGCCTGAACGCCGAGGCCCGCCATGACGGCGAGGTGCCCGGTGGTGGACTCACCGGCGTAGTTCTGCCAGCTGGTGTTGGTGGTGAAGGAGACCGCGGTGTGCAGCGCGAGCCGCCACGGCATGCCCTCGTGCCCCGTGGACCAGGGCAGCTTGTCCTGGAAGGTGAAGAGGGTGAACAGCGCCGCGATGCTCATGACTGTGAAGGCGAGCAGGGCGGTGAGGTAGTGCCGCCAGGTCTGCTCCCGGTTCGGGTCGACGCCGCAGACCCTGTACAGCACCTTCTCCGTACGGCTGTGTCTGCCGCCGTCGAGGACGCGTGCCATGTAGTCGCCGAGCGGGACGTGCAGTCCCACGACCACGGCGAGAATGATCGATGCCTGGATCCAGGCCGCCATGATCAGGCTCCCTGCTTCGGGTACGTGCGGTCGAGCGCGATGTTGAGCTCGACGACATTGACGACGGGCTCACCGAGCACGCCGAGCGTGCGGCCGGTGGTGTACTTCTCGATCAGCTTGCGGACCTCGGCCTCGCCCGTGGACCGCTCGCGAGCGATACGGGGCGTCTGCAGGGCGGCGTAGGCCGGGCTGATGTGCGGGTCGAGGCCGCTGGCGCTCGCGGTCACCGCGTCGGCGGGGACCTTCGGGTCGGCCGGGGCGTCGCCGCGGACGGGCGTGGCCACGGCCTTGCTGTGGTCCTCGCCCTCCTTGGCGCACTCGACCGTGACGCCTTCGTACTCGGCGCGGAACGGCTTGGCCGGGCAGGCCTGGTTGAGGCTGACGACCCGGGTGACGCGGCCGCTGGTGCCCCCGTCGCGGAAGACGCCGAGGACCGCGCCGACGCCGTCGTCCGTGCAGAACGGACGCGAGCCGTCGACGCCTTCGAGGTCGCCGACCGCCTTGCTGCGGCCGCACACCAGGGTGAGCAGGCTCGGCTTGTCCGGGGTGTCGACGACGGACTCGGGGCCCTGGTTTCCGGCGCCCGAGGCCGTGGCGTCGTAGCCCGTGCCCGCGTTGGACGGCCGGGACTGGAAGTACCGCGCGATCGGGTTGCCCTCGGCGTCGGTGAAGGACTGGCCGATCAGGGAGGAGCCGGCGACCTTGCCGTCGACACCCTTGACCGTGGAGCCCTCCGCCTTGTCTCTCAGCCCCGGCACGTGGGCCGCGGCCGTGAGTGCCAGGGGGTAGAGCAGGCCGGTGAGCACCGTGAGGACGAGGACGACCCGGAGTGCGGCGATGTGCTGGGCGAGCCAGTGCGGGATGCGTGTCATGGTCAGATCCCCGGGATGAACTGGACGAGGGCGAAGTCGATGAACTTGATGGCCAGGAACGGGGCGATGACGCCGCCGAGTCCGTAGATCCACAGGTTGCGGGTGAGCAGCGCGGACGCGGACGAAGGCCGGTAGCGCACACCGCGCAGCGCGAGCGGGATCAGCGCGACGATGACGACCGCGTTGAAGACGACCGCGGACAGGATCGCCGACAGCGGCGAGTGCAGGTCCATGATGTTGAGCCGGCCGAGGCCCGGGTACACCGCGGCGAACATCGCGGGCAGGATCGCGAAGTACTTCGCGATGTCGTTGGCGATCGAGAAGGTGGCCAACGCCCCACGGGTGATGAGGAGTTGCTTGCCGATCTCGACGATCTCGATGATCTTCGTGGGGTCGGAGTCGAGGTCGACCATGTTGCCGGCCTCCTTCGCGGCCGACGTACCCGTGTTCATCGCCACGCCGACGTCCGCCTGCGCGAGCGCGGGCGCGTCGTTGGTGCCGTCTCCGGTCATCGCGATGAGCTTGCCGTCGGCCTGCTCCTTCTTGATGAGGGCGAGCTTGTCCTCGGGGGTGGCCTCGGCGAGGAAGTCGTCGACGCCGGCCTCCTCGGCGATGGCCTTGGCGGTCACCGGGTTGTCGCCGGTGACCATCACCGTACGGATGCCCATCCGGCGCAGCTCGTCGAAGCGCTCCCGCAGACCGGGCTTGACGACGTCCTTGAGGTGGACGACGCCGAGCACCTCGGCCGTGCCGTCGCTCGTCGACTCCGCGACGGCCAGCGGCGTACCTCCGGACGCGGAGACCTGCTCCACGGTCGCGTCGAGCGCGACCGGGACCTCGCCGCCCTGCTCGCGCACCCAGGCGGCGACCGCGGCGGCCGCACCCTTGCGCAGCCGCCTGCCGTCGGGCAGGTCGACCCCGGACATGCGGGTGGCGGCGGTGAACGGCACCCAGGTGGCGCCTTCGACGACCCGCTCGGTCAACTGGTGCTTCTCGTAGGCGTACTCGACGATCGACCGGCCCTCGGGCGTCTCGTCGGCGAGCGAGGAGAGCAGCGCGGCGCGGGCGAGCCGGTCGACCGGCTCCTGGCCGACCGTCAGGAAGGCGCTGGCGCGGCGGTTGCCGAAGGTGATGGTGCCGGTCTTGTCGAGCAGCAGCGTGTTGACGTCTCCGGCGGCCTCGACGGCCCGTCCGGACATGGCCAGGACGTTGCGCTGGACGAGCCGGTCCATGCCCGCGATGCCGATCGCGGACAGGAGCGCGCCGATCGTGGTGGGGATCAGGCAGACGAGCAGCGAGACGAGGACGATGCCGGTGACGCCGTCGGCGGTCAGGGCGGCGGTGTCCTGCGCGGCCGCCATGGCGTCCTTGGAGAAGATCGCCATCGGCTGCAGGGTCACGACCGCGACCAGGAAGACGAAGGTCAGCATGACCAGGAGCAGGTTGAGGGCCAGCTCGTTGGGGGTCTTCTGCCGGTTGGCGCCCTCGACCAGGCCGATCATGCGGTCGAGGAAGCTCTGCCCGGGCTCCTGGGTGACACGGACGACGAGCCGGTCGGACAGTACTCGGGTGCCGCCGGTGACCGCGCTGCGGTCGCCGCCGGACTCCCGGATCACGGGCGCGGACTCGCCGGTGATCGCGGACTCGTCGACGCTCGCGGCGCCTTCGATGACGTCGCCGTCGCCTGGGATCAGCTCGCCGGCGGGTACGGACACGATGTCGCCGCGCCGGAGCTCGGAGGCGGCGACCTCCTCTTCCACGTACGAGCCCTCGGCGGCGCCGGGCTCCCAGCCGGCGAGGCGGCGGGCGACGGTCTGCTGACGGGTCCTGCGCAGCGTGTCGGCCTGGGCCTTGCCGCGGCTCTCCGCGACGGCTTCGGCGAGGTTGGCGAAGATGACCGTGAGCCAGAGCCAGCCGGTGATCAGCCAGCCGAAACCGGAGGGGTTGAACAGTGCGATGCCGGTGGTGAGCGCGGCACCGACCTCGGTCACGAACATGACCGGGTTACGGAACAGGGTCACCGGGTTCAGCTTGCGCAGGGCCTGCGGCAGCGCGCGCCACAGCTGCTTCGGATCGAGCATTCCGGCACCGACCCGGCGCGGACGCTCGGGTGCGGAGGGCTGGTGGTCGACCGCGGGGGCTGGGCGTTCCCGCACGGGAGCGGACATCAGAATCGCTCCGGCTTGATCAGGGCCACCACAAGGTAGCCGAGCAGCGCGACGGCCACGATCAGGCCGACGATGTTTTCCACGGTCATCGAGAGGACCTCGTACTCAGACAGGAAGGGGACGGACAGGGTGCTGCGTGAGCAGCGGTGATGGTCCTCCGCCGGGGGAACCCGGCGGAGGACCATGGGTAAGGGGGGCTCTTCTAGAGGCCGATGTCCCGGCGGCTCATGTCGTCGAGCGACTCACGGCGTACGAGAGTGCGGGCGGCGCCGTCCTTCACGGCGACGACGGGCGGGCGGCCGACCAGGTTGTAGCCGGAGGCCATGGACAGGTGGTACGCGCCTGCCACCGGTACGGCGAGCAGGTCGCCGGGGTGGACGTCCTCGGGCAGCGGGACCTCCTCCGCCAGCACGTCTCCGGCCTCGCAGTGGCGGCCGACGACGGTGACGAGACGGGGAGCCGCCGTGGAGTGACGGCCGATCAGCCGGGGCGAGTAGCGCACCCCGTAGAGCGCGGGCCGGGGGTTGTCGCTCATGCCGCCGTCGACGGCGACGAAGGTGTGCGACCCGGTGCGCTTGACCGAGAGGACCCGGTAGACGCAGACGCCGGCGGGGCCGACGACCGCCCGGCCCGGCTCGATCGTGAGCCGGGGCACGGCCAGCTTCACCTTGCCGCAGCCGTCGTGCAGTTCGGCCAGGACGCGGCCCGCGAGCACCTGCACGTTGAGGTTCTCCTCGCCGGGCCGGTAGGCGATGCCGTGTCCGCCGCCGATGTTCAGCTGCGGCAGCTCGACGCCGTGCTGCTCCCTGATCCGCGCCATCAGGCCGATCATGCGCCGCACGGCGGAGATGTACGGCTTGACGGAGGTGATCTGCGAGCCGATGTGGCAGTGCAGTCCGACGAGTTCGAGGCGGGGCTGGTCGAGCACCCGGGCGATCGCGTGCTGCGCGGAGCCGTCCGTGATGGAGAGACCGAACTTCTGGTCCTCCGTACCGGTCCGCACCTTGGCGTGGCCGCCGGCCGCGATGCCGGGGACGACGCGCAGCATGACCTGCTGGCGGGAGCCCTGCGGCACGATCGCGGCGAGGCGCGCGATCTCCGAGGGGCTGTCGACGACGATGCGGCCGACACCGAGGCGTACGGCGGTGTCGAGGTCCTCGGGGCTCTTGGCGTTGCCGTGCAGGACGATCTTCTCGGGCGGGAAGCCGGTGGTGACGGCGAGCGTCAACTCCCCCGCCGAGCACACGTCGAGGCCGAGGCCTTCCTCCTGGACCCAGTGGACCATGGCCCGGCACAGGAACGCCTTGGCGGCGTAGATGACGTCGGCCTCGGGGAACGCGGTGCGGTACGTACGGCAGCGCTCCCTGACCTCGTCCTCGTCCAGGACGTAGACGGGGGTGCCGAACCGGGCCGCGGTCTCGGCGAGCGACACACCGGCGACGCTGACGTCCCCTTCGTGCTCGGGACGCGTGGAGCGGGGCCAGATGGACAGGCCGTCGGTCTCGCCCGGGGCGGGCGACGGCACCAGGGGGGATTCAAGCGATACGGACACGACGCCTCCTCAGCCGATCAGAAGGTGGACGCAGGAGACGAGAGCGGCGGCGCCCGTCACGCGGAGGACACCGACGTGCTGCGGGTCCCATGTCCGCCAGGAGTTCTCGTCGTCGCGGGTCTTGGAGACCCCGGGGGCGCAGAACTGCGGGTCGACGGTGAGGGCGGTGACACCGAGGGGCGCTACGAGGGAGCGCAGCGCGGGCTCGGAGAGCCTGATGCAGGCGTGGTCCGGGCCGAGCGTGGCGGCGAGTCCGGCCTCGGACGTGAATCCGACGGCCGTGCGGTCACCCAGAGGAGTACGGAAGAGGCGGGCGCTGTAGCCCGCGGGTCCCGACCGGACGGGAACGAGAAGAGGTCCGGCCGGGATCCGTTCGGAAGGCTCGGGGTCCTCGGAGTGTTCGACTTCAGACATGGCAGTGCCCCTCGGAAAGGTGAAGAAGTTGCGGTGTCGCCCGGCCGGGGTGGCCGTGCGTGCTCCGAGATGAAGCTATGCCCGCCGGGTCGGGATCCAGCCACCCCGCTGACGGGCGCTTGACGCGATTGCCCGGACCCGTAACGCGCTCCTGACGGGTACCCGGCCGGGTTGTGGCGAGGGTCTCGGGAATGCCCCGGGACACGGCCCCTGCGATCAGGGCGCGCCCTCCGTCAGCTGACGGGCGTCGAAGCGTGACCACCGGCCGAGCCGGCGGTGCGCGGAGTCCAGCTCGCTCAGCAGCGGCGAGGGCGGTACGGCGAGAACGGGGCAGGCGGCGTGGGCGACGCAGTACCGGACGACCGACGGGAACATGAGCCGGCGCAGACCGCCGCGCCGCCCCGCGCCGATGACCAGGAGATCGCCGGCGCGGTCGGCCGCCTCCACCAGCGCCGGGCCCGGCAGACCGCGCGCGGTCACGCCCTGCCAGGGCACCCCGGGGCCCGCGCCGCCGAACGCGTCGTCCATGGTTTCAAGGAGCCGCTCCACCGCCGCCCGCTGGAAGTCGACCGCCGGAGGGCACACCAGGCGCCGCTGGGCCAGCTCACCGTCCGGCGGCAGCCAGGACAGGACGGCCACCAGCTCGGCCCGGGTACGGCGCGCCTCGTCCACGGCCCGGTGCAGCGCCGCCAGGCTGCCCAGCGAACCACTCACCCCGACCACGACGCGCCGGCCCTCGGCACCGCTCATCGCTCCATCACTCCTCGGCATACGCACCTGCTGACATGGGTGCTCCCTGCATACGCCCGAGGACGGAGAGATGCCATGGCGTCCGGGAGCGCCTGACACATCTCTGACGCCAGGAGGTCTCTACGCCGCTTGACGCGGCTTGCGGGGTGCGGCCGTCGGAAGGGTGAGCACCATCGCGAAGGCGGAGCCGTTCGCCGCGGGCTCCAGGGTGCCGCCCATCGCCTCGGCCAGGCCGCGGGAGAGCCGCAGGATCACGCTGTCCGTCTTCGGCCGGCCCGCCTTCGCCGGGGGCCCGGCGTGCTCCGCGCTCTCGGCCGCCCTGTCGGGGGTCCCGTCGGAGGTCCCGTCGGAGGTCCCGTCCGTCGTTCCGTCCGACACCCGGATCGCCAGCCGCCCGGGCCCTGGCCCTGGCTCGGTCTCTGCCGTCAGCCGCGCGGGCCGATCGGGTGGGGCGTGGCGCAGGGCCTCCGCCGCGAGCGCGGCCAGTACGCGGGTGAGCACCGCCGCGTCGGCGATCACGTCGGGCAGCTGTTCCGGCAGGCTGAACTGGATCCGCCGGCTGCCGGGGCCGAGGGTGTCCAGGACCTCGGTCAGGATCTCGTCGAGGTCGACGGGGCGCGGGTACATGTCGAGGGACTCGGCGTGCAGCCGGCTGAGGACGTCGAGGTCCCTGACGAGCTGGGCGGCACGGCGCACCGACGACCGCGCCGTGGCGAGAGACCGCTCCTCCTCAGGGTGGGTGGAGAGGCGGTGGAGGGCCTCCTCGGCGGTGCGCAGCGGGGCCCGCAGGTCGCGGCTCGCGGCGAGGAGCAGGGAGGCCCGGGTGTGTTCGGCCTCGGCGCGGTGGCCGGTCTCGGCCGCGGCGGCGGCGAGCCGGCCGTGCACGTACGCGAGCACCAACTGCGCGGCGCACGCCCCGAGCAGCAGCCGGTCGTCACTGCTCAGGCTCCGGCCCCGGGCGGCCAGGGTCAGCCCCTCACCGGCGGGGCACTCCACGTCCGCGTCGTACGGGCGGCGCGGCGGGTCCTCACCGGCGTCGGCGACCACATGCCAACGGGGCTCGGCGGGGTGCCCGGTGTCCTCCTCCAACAGGCTGACCGCGTCAAGGCCGAAGTCCTCCCTTACCTGTTCGAGGAGGGCCGGCAGGGCCTCGCCGCCCATCAGGGCGGCGGCCAGTCTGCTCAGCGCCCGCGCCTCGGATCTCGCGCGGACGGCCTCGTAGGTCCGGCGCGCGGCCATGCCCGAGGCCATGCCGACCACGACGGCCGTGACCACGAACACGACCAGAGCCAGGACGTCGGACGTGCGCTCGACGTGGAGCGAATGCAGGGGCTCGGAGAAGTAGTAGTCGGCGAGCAGGCCGGCGGCCAGCGCGGCGATCAGGGCGGGCACGAGCCCGCCGACGAGCGCGATGACGACGATCCCCAGGAGATAGAGCAGCAGGACGAAGGCGAGGTCCACGTCGTCGCGCATGGCGGCGAGCAGCAGGGTGAGGGCGGGCAGCGCGACCGCCGCCAACAGCATCGCCGCCCAGAAGCGCCGTCGCCACCCCGGTCCGATGGCGTGCGGCGGGTGCGGGAGCCGCAGGCGGGGCGAGGACCCGGCGGCCTCCTCGTGGGTCACGACGAGGACGTCGATCGGGCCGGACCGCCGGATCGTACGGTGCCCCACGCTTCCGTACAGGAAGGTCGAAAGCCGTCCGCGCCGACTGGCGCCCAGCACGATCTGCGTGACGTTCTCGGCCTCCGCGAACTGGATCAGGGTCTCGGGGAGGTCGTCGCCGGTCGTCTGGTGGTAGCTGCCGCCGAGCGACTCCACGAGGGCGCGCTGGGCGGTGAGGGCGGCCGGGTCGGCGTGGACGAGTCCGTCGCTCGGCACGACGTGCAGGGCGAGGAGTTCGCTGCCAGGGGTGCGGGCGGTGACGCGGGCCGCCCGGCGGATCAGGGTCTCGCCCTCCGGGCCGCCGGTCAGGGCGACCATGATGCGTTCGCGGGTCTCCCAGGGGTCGGTGATGCCGTGCTCGGCGCGGTAGCGCTGCAGGCCCTCCTCGACGCGGTCCGCGAGCCACAGCAGCGCGAGTTCCCGCAGGGCGGTGAGGTTGCCGAGGCGGAAGTAGTGGGTGAGGGCGGCCTCGACGCGGTCCGCGGGGTAGATCTCGCCGTGCAGCATGCGCCGCCGCAGCAGCTCCGGGTCCAGGTCGACCAGCTCGATCTGGTCGGCTCGGCGCGCCACCTCGTCGGGCAGGGTCTCGCGCTGCGGTACGCCGGTGATCTGCCGGACCACGTCGCCCAGGGATTCCAGGTGCTGGACGTTGAGGGTGGTGACGACGTCGATGCCCGCGTCGAGGAGCTCCTCGACGTCCTGCCATCGCTTGGCGTGGCGGGTGCCCGGCACGTTGGTGTGGGCGAGTTCGTCGACGAGGGCGACCTGCGGGTGACGGGCGAGGACCGCGTCCAGGTCCATCTCGGTGAAGACCGCTCCGCGATGGGTCATGGTCCGGCGGGGGACGGTCTCCAGACCTTCCGCGAGGGCGGCGGTGGGTCGTCGCCCGTGCGGTTCCACGAAGCCGACGACCACGTCGGTACCGAGCGAGCGCAGCCGCTGGGCCTCCTCCAGCATCGCGTACGTCTTGCCCACCCCGGGGGCTGCCCCCAGGTGGATCCGCAATCGTCCTCGCGGCATCGGCGGGCTCCTGCCGGCTGGTCGCACCCACGCGCTCTCCCTCCATGATGCGCGCCCCAGGGGGTGTCAGACCCTGCAGGAGCCGGCCGCCGCCTCAGTGCTGGTGGGCGCCCGCTGCGGGTTTCTCCTCCGACACCGCCGCTCCGTGGCTTCCGTGGTCTCCGTGGCCCGGTACGGTTCCGTCCGGCTTGGCCACCAGGAAGAGACCGGCCATGCCCATGTCGGAGTGGCTCTGGACGTGGCAGTGGTACATCCAGGCGCCGGCCCCGACGTGCTCACCCGCGATGACCTGGAACCCGAACGAGTCCGCCGGGCCGGTGATCTTGTTGTCGATCACCCGGCTCACGTCCTCCGGTCCTGCCAGGAGCCCCGTACGGTTGTCGGCCCAGCGATGCCCGTGCATGTGGAACGTGTGGTAGTACTCGCCATGCGTGATCATGATGATCTCCACCCGGTCCCCCACCGTGGCAAGGAAGTCGGGCGGATCGGCCGCCGGCCGGTTGTTGATCGTCATGTCGTTGAACACGATCGTGAACTGCTTGTCCGGGAGGACATCGCCCTTGCGGCGCACCACCAGGCCGCCGTACAGGCCCTTGCGGATGCCTCCGGTGCCGTGATCCGTGCCCACGACGTGGTCGTGGTAGTGCCAGTACCCGGCGCTGCCTGGGCGCCAGGTGCCGTCGGGGCGGCGGCCCGGCGTGTGGGTGCGCCAGGTGTACGTACGGGTGGCGCCGGGTTCGACGTGGCTGCCGCTCATCCGCGTGCCGTCGTTGTCGATGTCGTAGTCCACGCCGTGCGGATGCAGGCTCACGGCGACGTCCATCAGGTTCTCGAACTCGATGTGCAGGGTGTCGCCCTCGACGATGTCGATCAGCGGTCCTGGCACGGTGGCCTTGCCCTTCTCCAGGCCGTACGCCATCCGGCCGTCGGCCAACTTCTCGGCGTACAGCTTGAGATGGCGTATCTGGCCACCGGCGGGGGCAGTTCTGGGTGGGGCGGCGGGTGCGGCGTTGGAGGCGGAGGCGAGAGACAACGATGTCACGCCGGTCGCGGCGACGGCCCCGCCCGCGAGCAGGCGACGGTTGAAACTGCGTCTGTCCATGTCGAACTCTCCGGTCTTCGGGGGAGATTGACGGGTCGGAGCCCCTGGGGACGGCCCACACGGTAGCGGGACGGCTGTCGTTTATCCACATCCAGGACAAAGTCGGTCCGGTTGCGGTCATAGCCCTTGGCGAACCGAGCAAAGAGGTCTAGCTTCAACGGCTGTTGTTGTGACCTCAGAGGGATGGGTGACCCATGAAGCGCACACCACATCGCCGGTCGAGATCAAGAACAGGCCTTGCCGTGGCGGCACTTGGGGCAGGCGCCCTGACGGCCTCCCTGCTCGGCGGCGACCCCGCCTCGGCCAGACCGTATCCGGACCCACCGTCGACCCTGACGTCGACAACGTTGTCTCTCCCGTCTCCGCCGGGCGGCGCGAACGTACGGGTGCTCGTCTTCCACGGCTCGGCGACCGCCGAGTCCCCGACGGTCGACGCGGGGATAGCGGCCGTCGAGTCCATCGGGCTCACCGGGCCCGCCGCCGGTCGCTACCGTACGGAGGCCACCGACGACCCGGCCGTCTTCACCGACGCCAAGCGGCTCGGCAAGTTCAACGCGGTGGTGTTCCTGACCGGGGGCGGCGATGTGCTCGACCCGGAGCAGGAGGCGGGCCTCGAGTCCTACATGGAGGTGGGCGGCGGTTTCGTCGGTGTCCACGAGGCCGCCCGCACCGAGCCGTACTCCTCCTGGTTCACCGGCCTGGTGGGCGCACGGCCGACCGGCGCGCCGAGCAGTACGCAGCGCGCCGTGGTGGAGGTCGGCGACCGACAGCATCCGGCCACCAAGTCCCTTCCGCTGGAGTGGAAGCGGCCCGACAAGTGGTTCAACTGGGACCGCAACCCGTCCGGCACCGTGCACACCGTGGCGCGGGTCCGGGAGGGCTCGTTCCAGCCGGTGGCCAAGCCGAACGGCTGGGACCACCCGGTGTCCTGGTGCCGTGACTACGACGGCGGCCGGTCCTTCTACACCGCCATGGGCGGCACCGTCGACAGCTACGCCGAGACGGACTTCCGCGACCACCTGCGCGGCGCGATCGCCTGGACGGCGCGCATCTCCCAGGCGGACTGCAAGGCGACGATCGACGCCAACTACACCGCCGAGCGGGTCACCAAGCCCAATCAGCCGGGCCAGAACGACCAGATCGGCGAGCCGCACGGCCTGGTCGCCGCCCCCGACGGGCGGATCCTGTACATCGGCCGCGGCGGCGCCGACGCCGGCGTGCCGGTGGTCACCGACTGGAACAACCCGGCCATCGGCAAGGGCAACGGCGAGGTCCACGTCTACGACCCGAGGACCAAGCAGGTCACGAAGGCCGGCGCGCTCACCGTCTTCGGCAACAAGGGCGGCGGCGACGAGCTGATCAAGAACGAGGAGGGGCTGCTCGGCATCGAGCTCGACCCCGACTTCATGACCAACGGCTGGGTCTACCTCCACTACACGCCGCACTCCCGGATCGACCGCGCCGCGCACATGGGCGAGCGGAGGGTCTCCCGCTTCACCCTCGACCTCGCGACGAACAGGCTCGACCTGGCGAGCGAGAAGGTGCTGCTGAGCTGGCCCGTCCAGATCCACAGCTGCTGTCACGCGGGCGGCGGGATGGCCTGGGACTCCAAGGGCAACCTGTACATCGCCACCGGTGACACCAACTCATCCGGATCCAGCGGCGGTTACTCCGGCAACAACCCCGCGCCGAACTTCCAGGGCGTCTCCTTCGCGGACGCGCGCCGCACCGCGGGCAACACCCACAACCTCAACGGCAAGATCCTGCGGATCCACCCCGAGGACGACGGCACCTACACCCTCCCCGCGGGCAATCTCTTCACCGGCGAGGAGACCGAGGAGGGCGGGGAGAAGACCCGGGGCGAGATCTACGTGATGGGCGTGCGCAACCCCGCGCGCATCTCCGTCGACAAGACGACCGACATCCTCTACGCGGGCTGGGTCGGCCCCGACGCGGGCGCGCCGTCGACGACGTGGGGCCCGGCGAAGTACGACACGTTCGCCGCGATCACCAAGGCGGGCAACCACGGCTGGCCGTACTGCATGGGCAACAAGCAGCCCTACCGGGACCGCGGCCTGACCGATCCGAGCAAGCCGCTCGGCTGGTACGACTGCAACGCGCCGAAGAACGAGTCGCCGAACAACGACGGCCTCGTGAACCTGCCGCCGGTGACGGCCAACACCATCTGGTACTCGCCCCAGGGCGGCGGCGTGGACTACCCGAGGGACGCCAACGGCATCCCGAGCTACAAGCAGGAGGAGCAGAAGCTGCTGCTCCCGTGGCTGAAGGGCGGCGGGCAGGCCACCATGAACGGGCCGCTCTACCGCTACGACGCGGCGAGCGACTCGACGGTCAAGTGGCCGTCGTACTGGGACGGCAAGTGGTTCGTCGGTGACTTCTACGACGGCGACCAGCCGCGGCACGCCGTGCTGACCGATCCGAAGACGGTCGGCAAGGGCGGACTGCCGGTGCACGCCGAGTCGTTGAAGAAGATCATCCCGGTCGGGCAAGGCGGCATCCGGAACCTGATGGACTGGAAGTTCGCCCCCGACGGCTCGCTGTACGTCCTCGACTACGGGCGCGGCTTCTTCACCTCGCACCCCGACTCCGCGCTGTGGCGCGTGACCTACAAGGGCGGCGGGCCGACCCCGGCCGCGGACCAGCTCGCACGGAAGGCGGCACGGTGAGAAGGAGCCTGTCCATGAGACACAGAGGCCCGAGCCTGTGGGCGGCCCTGCTGGCCGCCCTGGCGATGGTCGTGGGCCTGACCTCGGCCTCCGCCTACGGCAGGACCGACGACGGACGGCGGTCCGCCGCGGCGCAGGTACTGACCTGGAAGGCGGGCGATCCGATCGACCGCTACCTGGAGTTCCCGACCACGGCGGTGGCGGGCGCGACGACCATCGTCTTCGAGAACAGCACGGCGAGCGGCAACACGACCGGCATGCCGCACACCCTGACGTTCGACGTCTCCGACCCCGAGTACAACCACGACGTCCCGCTCAACATCCTGGCCAATCCGAGCGACACGAACGGCGGCCGGCACACGGCCGAGGTGACGCTGACCCCGGGCCGGTACCTCTTCAAGTGCACGATCCCGGGCCACGGCCAGATGCAGGGCATCCTCACGGTCACCGAGGCCGGGAACGAGGACACCACCGCTCCGGAGACGACCGCGAAGGTCGAGGGCGACCGCAACGGAGACGGTGCGTACGTCGGCCAGGCGACGGTCACGCTCGTCGCGACGGACGCCGGTTCGGGCGTCGACAAGGTCGAGTACGCGGTCGGCGCGGACGGCCCGTGGCAGCCGTACACCGTCCCGGTCGTCGTCGACCAGGTCGGGGCGCACACGATCCGCTACCGGGCGAGCGACAAGGCGGGCAACACGGCCGCCGAGAAGACCGCCGCGTTCACGGTCGTCGCCCCGCCCACCGACGACACGACGGCGCCGGAGACCTCGGCGACCGTGACCGGCGAACAGGACGACCAGGGCCGCTACCTCGACATGGCCACGGTCACGGTGACCGCGTCCGACACCGGCTCGGGCGTCAACACCATCGAGTACGCGCTCGGCGACGGCGCCTGGCAGCCGTACACGGCGCCCGTGATGGTGCACCAGGCGGGCGCCCACACCGTCCGCTACAAGGCGACCGACAAGGCGGGCAACGCCGCCGCCGAGAAGTCCGTGAACTTCACGGTCGTCACCCAGCCCGATCCCGACACGACCGCCCCGGAGTCCTCCTCCACGGTCGCGGGGCAGCGCAACTCCGACGGCGCGTACATCACCAGCGCCATCGTGACGCTGACGGCGACCGACGCGGACTCGGGCGTCGAGCGGATCGAGTATTCGCTCGACGCGGGCCCGTACCTCGCGTACACCGCCCCGGTGATCGTCGACCGCGTCGGCCACCACACGGTGCTGTACCGGGCGACGGACAAGGCGGGGAACACCTCCACGGCCAGGAGCGTCTCCTTCACCGTCGCCGAGGGCGGCGGGGTGCCGGCGCCCAACTGCCCCGAGTTCGACGAGCGGTCGACCGTCATCGTCGGCACGGTGGACACCGGCGTCCCGAACCGGATGACGAACAGCCGCTGCACGGTCAACGAGCTCATCGAGGACGAGAAGGACTGGTCCTCGCACGCGCTGTTCCTCAAGCACGTCGACACGGTGGTCGACCGGCTGCTCGCGGACGGGGTCATCGACACCCGCGAGCACAAGAAGATCTACCGCGCGGCGAAGCAGTCGGGCATCGGCAAGCCGGGCCAGACCGAGGGGTACCGCGACCTCTTCGACGGCACCGCCGCGTCCTTCTCCAAGTGGCAGCACGTCGGCGGCGGAAAGTTCGCGCTCGGCGCGGACGGGGCCATGACCAGCAGCACCACGGTGCCGGGCATGGGCATGCTGTGGTTCCCGCAGCGGCAGTACGGCGACTTCTCGCTCAAGCTCCAGTGGCGCGACGACGCCCCCGGCGCCGGCAACGCCAACGGCGGTGTCTTCGTGCGCTTCCCGTACGTCCACGACAACCCCGAGGAGACCCGTCCGGAGTGGGTCGCCATCAAGTACGGCCATGAGATCCAGGTACTCGACCGGCCCGACGGCGACATGTACAAGTCGGGGTCGGTCTACGGCTTCGACCGGGTGGGCCTCGCCGGCGCGGGTGTGACGCCCAAGGGCACCTGGAACGAGTACGAGATCCGGGTGGAGGGCCAGCACTACTCGGTCTTCCGCAACGGCAAGCTCATCAACGAGTTCGACAACACCGGCGGTCAGCTCTTCCAGCCGCCGCGCTCGGACGACCCGGGCACCGACGGCCGGCGCTACGCCTCCGGCTACATCGGCCTCCAGGTCCACGGCACGACGGACGTCATCTCGTACCGCAAAATCCGGGTGAAGCAGCTGTAGCCCGTGCGAGAGCCCCTCCCCCGAGCGGGGAGGGGCTCTCTACGTGTCTTCAGCCGGGCAGGTTCTGTTCCGCCCAGACCACCTTGCCGGTCTCGGTGCGGCAGGTGCCCCAGCGGCGGCAGAGCATGTTGATGAGCTGGAGACCCCGGCCGCCCTCGTCGCTGAGGTCGGCGTGCTGGATCTGGGGCAGGTCGGGGCCGGTGTCGGAGACCTCCACGACGAGCCGCTCGCCCCGCAGGAGCCGGAGCCGGCCGGGGCCGTTGCCGTACCGCAGGGCGTTGCCCACGAGCTCCGACACGACGAGTTCGCAGACATCGGCGAGCTCCGCCAGATCCCAGTGGCCCAGCTGCTCCGTGACCAGGCGCCGTGCCACGGACGCCGCACGCCCCTCCCTCGGCAGCTCCCACTCGCGCAGCTCCTCCGCCGTGCCAGAGGCGGTCGTCGCGGCCAGGAGCACGGCCTCGTCGAACCGGGGGGCGTCGGCCGGGGCGCGGTCGAGGAGGGCGCCGCGTTCGAGGGCCTCGGGCGTCAGTCCGCGCGCCGCCGACCGCAGCCGCTCCAACTGGTGGTCCAGGTCGGCCCGCCGGGACTTGACGAGCCCGTCGGAGTAGAGGACGAGATGGCCGTCGTCCGGCGCCTTCAGCCGGATCGGGTCGTACGGGATCACTCCCGCGCCGAGCGGCGCGCCGACCGGTACGTCCACGAACTCGGCGGCGCCCTGTCCGTCGAGGAGCAGCGGGGGCAGGTGCCCGGCGCTGGCCAGCGTGTACGTGGCGTCGGCCGGGTCGAAGACCGCGCAGAGGAACGTGGCGACCTGCTCGTCCTCCAGGTCCCGGGTGGCCAGGTCGAGCCGGGCCAGCACGCGTTCGGGCGCCATGTCCAGGGTCATCAGGGTCCGGGCGACCGCCCGCAGCCGCCCCATGGTCGCGGCGGCGGGCAGCCCGTGGCCCATGACGTCGCCCACCATCAGGGCCGTACGTCCTCCGGGGAGGGCCATGACGTCGTACCAGTCACCGCCCACTCCGTGGTGGGCGGTCGAGGGCGCGTACTCGGCGTGGACGCGCAGCCCCGGCGTCACCGGGGTCGCGCGCGGCAGCAGGCTGCGCTGGAGCGAGACGACGCGCTCGCGCTCGCGCCCGTACAGCCGGGCGTTGTCGATGTAGACGGCGGCCTGGGAGGCGAGGTGCTCCGCGAGGGCGAGGTCGGTGGTGGAGAACGGCGGTGTGCCGCGGCCGCGGACGAAGTCCGCGCTGCCGAGCAGCAGTCCGCGGGCGATCAGCGGTACGGCGAGGTAGCTGTGCACTCCGGCGGCGCGCATGCTCGCGGCGGCGCTCTCCGTCGGCGCGACCCGGAGGTAGTCGGCCTCGCCCATCCGGCTCACGAGCACCGGCCTGCCCTGCCGCAGGCAGTACCGGTGGAGCAGCGTCTCGTGGGCCTCCTCGGACCGGGCGGAGGTCTCGCCCACCGGAGTGGGCTCCAGGGTGGCCAGTTCGTCGACGGCGCACAGGGCGGTGGCCCGCATGAGCGGAACGCCCCTGCCGGTCCACCGTGAGCCCTCGTCGCCCCGCAGGACGCTCTCCAGGATGTCGACGGCGGCCCCGTCGGCGAAGCCCGGCACGGTGAACTCCGCCAGCTCCTGGGCGGTGCGCTCCAGGTCCAGGGTGGTGCCGATCCTGGATCCCGCGGAGTTCAGCCAGGCGAGCCGGCCCCGTGTGCTGATCCGGTCGAGGGGGACCTCGCCGGCGCTCGCCGCGAGCCGCTTGCGGGCCCCGGCCGAGCGGAACAAGGCCGCACCGTTTCCGGCCGAGGCGCGGCGCGCCAGGCGCCGTCTGCCGTTGCCGCCACTCACTCTTTCGGCCTCCAGACAGGAATTCGACCGCTGTTGGTGCCCAGCATGCACCTCTTCCCCGCCGATTGGGATGATCTCGGCGGGCCTGCGTTCGACGGCGGCCAAGGTGTTACGCGCTGTGGGACCGTGCCGGTCAGCCGAAGTCGGGGATCGGGTGCCCGGGAGCCAGTGCCGCCGCGATGCGCTGGGCGATGACGTGGGCGGTGTGGCCGTCGGAGGCGGCGGGTCCCTGGGTGGTCGAGACGGCGATGGCCAGGCGCTCGGACGGGAGGTAGTCCATGGAGGCGGAGTAGCCGAAGAACAGGGGGTGCTGGGAGATCCAGTCGCCGAGCACGACCACGCCCATGCCGTAGTGGGTGGCTTCGGTGTTCGCCAGGCAGACGGTCGCCGGGCAGATGGACGTCTCGTGACCGAGGCCCACCGTCCCGGGGTCGAGCAACTGCCGGTACGAGGACGGGGAGAGCAGCTCGCCCGAGCCGATGGCGGCGGCCGAGCGGGCCAGGTCGCAGATGTCGGTGGTCTGGACGGCGCCGGGAGCGGTGGTCCACGAGGGGTTCCAGAAGGTGGACTCCTCGTACGTCCCCCGGTCGGCGGTGAAGGCGTGCAGGACGGGTGCCGGGATGTCGGGCGTGAAGCTGTTGCTGGTCTCGCGCAGCCCGAGCGGGCCCATGACCTGACGCCGGAGCAGGACGTCGAGCCGGGTCCCGGTGATCTTCTCGAGGGCGGCGCCGAGGAGGAGGAAGTTGGCGTGCGAGTAGCTCCAGTTCGTGCCCGGGTCGTACCAGCGCGGCCCGCTGGTCGAGAGGGCGACCAGTTCCTTCGCGGTCCACTGGCGGAACGGGTCGGCGGAGACGGCCTGCTGGAACTCCGGGAGGGGGACGTAGTCGCGGAGACCGGTGGTGGACGCGGCCAGCATGCGCAGGGTGATCTGCTCGCCGTTCGGGAGGGCGGGCAGCCAGCGCGCGACGGGGTCGTCGAGACGGACCTTGCCCTGGTCGACCAGGCGGAGCAGGGCCGTTCCCATGTAGCTGATCGCCACGTTGCCGTTGCGGAAGTGCATGGCGGGGTCGGCCGGTACGCCCGTCATCGACTCGCCGAGCGCGGTGGTGACGACCTCGCGGCCGTCTACGGTGACGCGCACGGTGACGGACTTGAGGTCCATCTCCGTCCTGGCCTGCTCGGCGACGCGCAGGACGTCACGGGCCGGGCCGTGGCCGGGTACTCGGGAGCCGGTGCACGGCCCGCGGCGGCCGCCGTCGCCCGCCGCGGTGCCGACGGCCGTGACCGAGGTGCCGAGGGCGACGAGTGCGGTGAGCGCGGCGACGAGGACGCGGCGGGACCGCGAGGTGGAGCGGGCTGGAGTCATGGCCGGAGTATCGGCCGGGGACGCCCGTACGACGGGTCGGCGGGCGCCGACCCGCGCGGACATCACCCGCAAAGTCGCACGGCGCCCGGAGCACGGCGCCCGAGCGGGCGTCCACGCCCGTGGCCCCGGCCCCTGCGGCGGGGATTGGACCTTCCGCCGAGGGAGCCCGGAGTCCCTGGTCGGGAACGCGCCTTGTCCGTCAGGGGCTTCGCCGACTTGGATGGCCAGGATCGGACGGGTCCGCACGGAAAGAAGCTCATGGCATCCATGCTCGACGGCTGCACGCCCTGGCCCGAGGAGTTCGTCGACCGCTACTGGTCGGTCGGGCTCTGGCGCGGCAACACGCTGGACAACCTCCTGCGCGGCTGGGCCCTGCAGTACGGACCCCGGACCGCGCTCGTCCACGGTGACACCCGCCTCACGTACGCGGCCCTGAACCGGCGCGTGGACCGCATGGCCGCCGGATTCCGGCTGCGCGGCCTCCGGCCCGGGCAACGGGTGCTCGTCCAGCTGCCGAACGTTCCCGAGTTCGTCGTCACCGTGTTCGCGCTGATGCGCGCCGGGGCGGTCCCCGTGTTCTGCCCGCTCGCGCACCCCGCGTCCGGGGTCGCCGAGCTCGTGCGGCTCACCCAGGCCGTCGGCTACGTCGCCGCCTCGACCCACCCGTTCTTCGACCACACAGCGCTCGCGGCGGACATCGCGGCCCGGTGGCCGTTCCTCCGGCGGGTGTTCACCCTGGAGGCGCCCGGGGACTCGTCCCCGTACGGCGGGCTGACGACCGACCCGGCCGGCTGCCAGTACAGCCCCTTGGGCTCCGTCGACGCCGCGCCCGAGCCGGCGCTCGCGCAGAGCGCCGACCAGGTGGCGTTCTTCCTGCTCGCCGACGGTGACACCGAGGCGCCGCGGCTCGTGCCGCGCACCCACAACGACTTCGCCTATCAGGCGCGGGCCGCCGCCGAGCTGGTGTCGCTCACCGAGGACGACGTGTATCTCGCCGTGCCGCCCGCGGAGTCTCCGTTCGCCCTCGGCTCCCCCGGCATCGTCGGCACCCTTTCGGTCGGCGGCACCGTGGTCCTGGTCGACACCCAGGCCCCTGGCGCATGCCTTCCGGTCGTCGAACGGGAGCGGGTCACCCTCACGTCGGTGACGTCCGAAGTCGCCCGGGATTGGCTCGACGCCCGGCCCACCGTCCGGGCCGACATGAGCAGCCTGCGGCTCGTCCAGATCGAGGGCGCCCCCGCGGAGCGCGCGACGGCCGAACGGGTCGGCTCCTCGTGGGGCTGCCGGCCGCAGCAGGTCTTCGGCATGGCCGAGGGGGTGCTCCTCCTCACCCGGCCCGCCGATCCCGACGGGACCGCGCTCGGCACCCAGGGCCGGCCGCTCTCGCCCGACGACCAGATCCGGATCGTCGACGCCGACGGCGCGGCCGTCCCCGACGGGGAGTCCGGGGAGCTCATCGTCCGTGGCCCGTACACCCCGCGCGGCTACTACCGGGCGCCCGAACAGAACGCATACTCCTTCACCGTCGACGGCTACTTCCGCACCGGCCACCTGGCGCGGCGGACGGCGGACGGCGACCTGGAGGTGACCGGGCGCCTCTAGGGCCTCCAGGCCTCTAGGCCAGGGACACGGGGAGACACCGAGCCTTGACCTGGACACGACATGAGCGGTTCACTCCCCTCAGGATCTGGTCCAGACCAGCACTCGAATCACGCACCCGAATCGAGGCCCCCCATGTCCCTGCTCTCGCGCGCCCGCCCCCGCACCGTGAGGCTGCTGGCGCTCGCCACCGCCGCGGTGACTCTCGCCCTCGGCTGGGGGCCCGCCACCTCGGCCACCCCCGGCACCACAGCGCGACTCGCCCCGGCGGCGGGCGTCCAGGCCGTCACCTTCGAGGACAACTTCGACGGCCCGGCCGGGGCCGGCGTCGATCAGGGCAAATGGAACATCGAGACCGGCGACAACGGCGGCAACAACCACGAACGCCAGTGGTACACGCCCGGCGCCTCCAACGCCGCGCTCGACGGCCAGGGCAACCTGGTGATCACCGCCCGCCGCGAGAACCCCGGCAACTACCAGTGCTGGTACGGCCGGTGCGAGTACACCTCCGCCCGGCTCAACACGGCCGGCCGCTTCACCCAGACGCACGGGCACGTGGAGGCCCGGATGAAGGTGCCGCGCGGGCAGGGCATGTGGCCCGCGTTCTGGATGCTCGGCCACGACATCGGCCAGGTCGGCTGGCCGAACAGCGGTGAGATCGACGTCATGGAGAACGTCGGCTACGAGCCCTCCACCGTCCACGGGACCCTCCACGGCCCCGGCTACTCCGGCGGCGGCGGGATCGGCGCCGCGTACACCCTGTCGGGCGGTCGCGCCTTCGCCGACGACTTCCACACCTTCGCCGTCGACTGGTCGCCCGGCTCCATCACCTGGACCGTGGACGGGCAGGTCTACCAGCGACGCACCCCCGCAGATCTCGGCGGCCGCCAGTGGGTGTTCGACAAGCCCTTCTTCCTGATCCTCAACCTCGCCGTGGGCGGTGACTGGCCGGGCAACCCGGACGGTTCGACGCCGTTCCCGAACCACCTGGTCGTCGACTACGTCCGCGTCACCACCTCGGACGGTACGGGCGGGCCCACCGGAGCCTTCACCGGCCTGGCGGGCAAGTGCCTGGACGTGGCGGGCTCGCAGACGGCCAACGGCACCCAGGTGCAGCTCTACACCTGCAACGGCACCGCCGCCCAGCGCTGGACCCTGCCGGGCGACGGCACGGTACGGGCCCTCGGCAAGTGCCTGGACGTCGACGCGGCCTCCACGGAACCCGGCACCAAGGTCCAGCTCTGGGACTGCAACGGCAGCGGCGCCCAGCGCTTCGCCTACAACGCCACCGCCCGGGACCTGGTGAACGTACCGGCCGACAAGTGCGTGGACGTACGCGACAACAACGCGGCGGACGCGACCCCCGTCCAGACCTGGTGGTGCAGCGGCAACCCCAACCAGAAGTGGACCTTCACCGGCTGACGTGCGAGGCACGAAAGAACTCGCGAAACTGGTCCCATGGCGCACAAGGCATTCCTGGAGGGCGGCCCGGCCGACCTGCCGGCCCGGGTCGTCCCGATCGAGACCCCCGGCCAGGACCTGAAGATCCCGCACCTGGGCGGCTACGAACACTTCAAGGAGACCCCCCGCCGGGAGGACACGGCGGAGGGCACCCTGCGGGTGTACGAGTGGTGGGAGCGTACGGAGATCGCCGAGTAGAACCGTTCCGGAACGGTGCCGGCGGTGCCGGTGAGCGGTGTCGGCGATTCGGCCAACACCGCGTCGGCGCACACCCGTTGCGGCATCGGGATGGGTGCATCGGGCACGCTCCGACAGGCGCGTGATCCCGGGCTTCGGCGTCCGGCTCAAACACAGGTGTTCGAAACTTCGAGGGGCTCGTTGAGCATCACGACCCAGTCGTGATCGAGCAGGGAGCCCCTTTGACCTCAGCGAACACACCCGAGCAGGCCAACCCCAGTAAATCGACGGAAGAATTCCGGTACCGCGACGAGTCGCGGCTCAAAGCCGGCGCGCAGATGACCACCGCCACGATGGCCCGCCGCCTCCCCGCCCTCGTGGCGCGGTCCTTGCGGATGGCCTGGACGGTGGACCGCGCCGCGACGGCCGGGCTGCTGGTCTGCCAGGTCGGCACCGGCGTCCTCGCCGCCCTGGGCCTGCTCGCGGTCACCGGCACCATCACCGCCCTCATCTCCTTGGGCGACATCACCGACCGGCTGCGGGAGGCCGCCCCGCAGCTGGCGATCATCGCCGGCGCGACCGGGCTGCGGGCGCTCCTGGGGACGGCCGTGGTCTGGCTGACCGGCCGGCTGCGGCCCGTCCTCGCGCGGGAGGCGGAGCTGACGATGATCGAGGCCGCCCTCGGCGCCGAGCTCGCGGCGAACAACAAGCCCGGGTACAACGACTTCTACGACATCGCCGACCGCGGCGCCCAGGTCACCCCCGACCTCGTCGCCGAGGCCCAGGACGTCCTTGCCGCGACCGCCACGCTCGCCGCCGGGGCGACCGTACTGGCCGTACTGCACCCCGCGCTGCTCCCCCTGCTCCTCCTGGCGTGCCTGCCGCAGGCCGCCGCGTACGTACGGGCCGCACGTGTCCTGTACCTGGCGGGTCTGGAGACGTCCGGACGGCGCCGCATGCTGCGCAAGCTGCGCTGGCACACCGCCTACACGGAGTCCAGCGAGGAGATGCGGGCCTGCCTGGCCGGCCCGTTCCTCGTCGAGCGCTACCGCGGCCTCGCCGCCGAGGTCAACGCCGCCGAGCGCAAGGCCGCGGACACCGGTGCCTGGATGGGCCTTGCGGGCGCGGCCGGCGGCGGGGTCGCGTCGGCCACGGTCTGGGGCGTGCTCCTGTGGCTCCTGGCCTCCGGCCGCATGGACCTGGCGGCCGGAGGCGGGGCGGTCTTCGCGCTCCAGACGGCGACCAGCTCCGTGCGCGGCATCATCAACGGCGGGGCGCGGCTCGTGCGCACCGGCTGGTACGTCCAGGACTGGCAGCGGTTCCTCGACAACGCCCACGGCCAGGCGATGACGGCCTCGCGCGGTACGAAGGTGCTGCCGGCGCCGCCGGAGCGGTTCGAGGCCCGCGACATCACCTACCGGTACGAGGGCGCGCCCAGGGACAGCCTCAGCTCGGTGTCCCTGCGTGTGAAGCGCGGTGAGATCGTGGCGCTGGTCGGGGAGAACGGCTCGGGCAAGACCACGCTCTCCCGGCTGCTCTGCGGTCTGCTCCTGCCGACGTCGGGTGCGGTGGCGTGGGACCACACGACCACGGAGGCGCTCGATCCGTGGTCGGCGTGGCAGCACGTCGCGCTGGTGCCGCAGAAGTACACGTACCTGCCCCTGACCTTGCGGGACAACATCACCTTCGGGCAGGGGGACACCGGCGACGCGGCCGTGCTCGCCGCGTGCGAGGCGTCGGGGGCGAGCGACATGCTGCCCGGTCTCCGGTCCGGGCTCGACACGCTGCTGACGGCGGAGTGGTTCGGCGGCCAGCAGCTGTCCGGGGGCCAGTGGCAGCGCACCGTCCTCACCAGGGCGTTCCACCGCCAGGCGGCGCTCCTCGTGATGGACGAGCCGACGGCGGCGCTGGACGCCCGCGCCGAGCACCACATCTTCGCAGGGCTGCGGGAGCTGGCCAAGGACCGGGCGATCCTGCTCATCACCCATCGCCTCGCCAATGTGGCCGTCGCCGACAGGATCGTCGTCCTCGACCAGGGCCGGGTCGTCCAGGAAGGCAGCTACGACCAGCTCACCCGCCAGCCGGGCCTGTTCCGGAACCTGTGGGAGCTGCAGCAGCGCCTCGGCGGTGAGCCGCGCTGACCCGGTAGCTGATCAGGTAAAGGGTTGCCTGGAGGCGATGGCGGAGGATGCAATGTCCGGCATGGTCACCCAGATCCCGTCGTACAAGATCGGCGCTCTCGTCCCCCTGACGCGGCCCGGCTGGGCCGAGGCGGGCCACCACCTGCTCGCGGGGCTCGAACTGGCCGTCGGCGAGGTCAACGAGGCCGGCGGGGTCGCCGGACGGCCGCTGGAACTGGTCGTCCGGGACACCGCCGCCGATCCGCGGCGGGCCGCGGCGGCCGTGGACGAACTGGCCCACCTCGGCGTGGCCGCGCTGGCCGGGGAGTTCCACAGCGTCGTCGCCCGCGCCGTCGCCGCCCGGGCCGACGCCCTCGGCCTGCCGTTCCTCTGCTCGTCGGCGGTGCTCGACGCGCTCACCGACCGGCCGACGGACCACGTCGCGCGGCTCGCCCCGGCGCAGTCCCACGGCTGGCGGATCTTCGCGGACTTCCTCCTCGGCGCGGGCCACCGACGCATCGCCGTCGCGGCCGAACCGAGCGTCTACTGGGTATCCGGCACCCGCGTCCTGCAAAACCACCTCGCTCCGCGCGGCGGCGACCTCGTCGAACTCGACCTGCGCGCGCTCACCCCCTCGGCTGTGTGCGACGCCCTCGTCGACCGTCGCGCGACCGCCCTCGTCCTCCTGGCCGGCCACCCGGACCCGGCGGTGTCGATCGTCGAGGCCGTCCGCCGCGACCCCCGCCTCGCCGACCTCCTGATCGGCGCCCCCGCCGGACAGCCAGAACTCGCCTCCTGGTTGACGCGGCTGGGCAAGGACGGCGCCGCCGTCCCCTTCCTCCGCTACCTGCCCGAGCGCCTCGGCCCGCTGGGCACGCGCGTCGAAGCGGCCCTCCGCGAGCGCCTGGGCGAAGCACCCTCGTTCGTCGCCTTCGAGGGCTACGACACGATCACCGTCCTCACCGAGGTCCTGCGCTCCCACGGCTCGGACCGGACCGCCATCGCCGCGTCCTGGCCGCGCGTCGCGGTCGAAGGCACCCGCGGGCCGATCCGCTTCTCCCGCACCCCGGGCATCGACGTGTGGCAGTGGGCGTGGCCGCCCGTCCAGGTCGTCGACCGGGATCCCGCGGACCCGGATCGCTTCCGGGTCCTCCACACCGGCTGAGGGCGCCATCCCCGGAGTCCCTGACGCCCCCGCGTTGTGCACGGCGCACAAGCCGCGCCCCGGCCGGGTGGGAGTCGGCACCGGATCGTGTGCGGTCGCTGGTCCGGCTTCCGGGGCGGTGCTGCGATGTGCGCCGACCCGGAGCCGCCGGGTCCCTCGTCCTCCGGGAGACTCCATGTCCCTCCGTCACCGACTGCGGCGCACCGCACGCGCCGTGGCGCTCTGCGCCGCCGGCCTCCTCGTCGCCACCGGCCTCACCGCCGCGACCGCCGGACCCGCCGCCGCGTCCACCACCGCCGATGTCGTCGCCGAGGCCCGGGCCCTCCAGGCCGTCGGGCTGCCCGGTGCCAACGACTGGTCGTGCAGGCCGAGCGCGGCCCACCCCCGCCCCGTGGTCCTCGTCCACGGCACCTTCGTGACCGGCACCCTGAACTGGATCGAGCTCGCCCCGCTCCTCAAGGCCAAGGGCTACTGCGTCTTCGCCCCCACCTACGGCCGGCTGCCGCACGTCCCCGTCATGGCGGCCGTCGCCCCGGTGGAGCAGTCCGCCGCGCAGCTGAAGACCTTCGTCGACGGCGTCCTCGCGGCGACCGGCGCGAGCGAGGTCGACATGGTCGGCCACTCACAGGGCGGCCTGATGCCGCGCTACTACCAGAAGTTCCTGGGCGGAGCGGAGAAGACCAAGCGGTTCATCGCCCTCGCGCCGACCAGCCACGGCACCACCCTGTCCGGCTTCGCGACCCTGCTGCAGAGCATCGAGGGCGCGCCCGAGGCCCTCCTGGAGAGCTGGTGCCAGGCCTGTCTCGACCAGGCCCCGGGCTCTGACCTCCTGAACCGGCTCAACGCCGGCGGCGACACCGTGCCGGGCGTCTCGTACACCGTGATCGCCACGCGGCTCGACTTCATCGCCACCCCACCGTCCTCGCAGTTCCTCGTGGGGCCGGACGTCCGCAACCTCTACACCCAGGACCTGTGCTGGTACGACCTGGCGCAGCACGCCACTCTCCAGGTCGACTCCGAAGCGCTGCACGAGGTCATGAACGTCCTCGACCCCGCGCACGCCACCCGCACGGGCTGCCGCGTCCTGCCCTGACGCCGAAGCCGCTACGCCGAAGCCCGCTACGCCGACGGCGGGTAGCTCGGGCGGGCCGGGATCGGCGCCGCGCCGTGCGGGGTGGGCAGGGGCGGGAGGGCGGGCCGGTACAGCCAGGCCCTCAGCAGGTCGTCCACCGGCTCGGTGGCGTAGCGGGCCACGTGGGCGGTGAAGCCGCTCGTGGTCACCACACCGTGGCGGTGGACGGTCGCCCAGTCGCGCAGCATGCGGAAGAAGGCGCCGTCGCCCAGGGCGCAGCGGATCGCGTGCACGGTCAGGCCGCCGCGTTCGTAGAGCCGGTCGTCGAACATCAGCTTGCGGCCGGGGTCGGCGAGGATCAGGTCCTGCGGCTGGCCGGCGAGCAGCCGGTGCGCGGTGGCGGCCATCTCCTGCGCCGGACGGCCGCCGGAACGCTCCGACCAGAGCCACTCGGCGTACTTGGCGAGGCCCTCGTTCAGCCAGATCTGCCGCCAGTCGGCGATGGTCACGCTGTTGCCGAACCACTGGTGCGCGAGCTCGTGGGCGACCAGGCGCTCGGAACCGCGCGCGCCGTCGACGTGGTTGGCGCCGAAGAGGGAGAGCCCCTGGGCCTCCACGGGGACGTCGAGGTCCTCGTCGGCGACGACGACCGTGTACTCGCCGAAGGGGTAGGGCCCGTACAGCTCCTCGAAGAGCTGCATCATCGCGGGCTGCCGTGCGAAGTCGCGGGAGAAGCGCGACAGCAGGTGCGCCGGCACGTGGGCGCTCTGCGGCACACCGCCGAGCCCGGGGTCGCCGAGCAGCACCGTCTGGTGCATGCCGATGGAGAGGCCGACGAGATAGCTGGAGGTCGGCGCGGACTGCTCGTACACCCAGGTGGTGGTGGAGGACCTGGTGGTACGGGTGAGCAGCCGGCCGCCCGCCACCACGGTGTACGCGGACGGGGTGTTGACCGAGATCTGGTACGAGGCCTTGTCGGCGGGCCGGTCGTTGCAGGGGTACCAGGAGGGCGCGCCGATGGGCTGGCTGGCCACGAGCGCGCCGTCGGTCAGCTCCTCCCAGCCGAGGCCGCCCCAGGGGCTGCGCACCGGCTTGGGGTTGCCCGCGTAGTGCACCTCGACGGTGAAGGCGGCGCCCGCGGGCAGCGGCTTGGCCGGCCGGAGCCGGAGCTTGCCGGCCCGGTGGGCGTAGTGCGGGGCCTTGCCGTCCACGAGGATCCGGCCGACCTTGAACTCGCCCAGGTTCAGGTGGAACTCGGTGAGCGGGGCCCGGCCCGCTATCGCGCTGATCCGGGCCGTCCCCGCCAGCCGGTTGGGTCCTGGCCGGTACTCCAGCGCCAGTTCGTACCGGTGCACTCGGTACCGGGAGTCGCCGTTGGCCGGAAAATACGGGTCCGACGCCGTTGCCTGCTGGCCGCTCACTGCCGCTTACGCTCCCTGCCCTGTGCTGTGCTCGTACCGCCCGTCAGGGCCGCCACGCCTCGATCGGATTGCCCAGCCAGCGGGTGTCGGCGGGGACTGATTCCCCGGCCATCACCAGCGAGGCGGGACCCAGTGTGCTGCGGGCCCCGACCGAACTGCCGGGCAGGACGATTCCGCCCGGGCCCAGGGTGGCGCCCTCGCGGAGGACCACAGTATCCGTCCTCAAGATCCGGTCGTGGAAGAGGTGTGTCTGCAAGACGCAGCCCCGATTCACGCTGGCCGCGGCGCCGAGCACCACCAGGTCGGTCTCCGGGAGCCAGTAGCTCTCGCACCACACGCCCCGGCCGATCCGCGCCCCGAGCCCGCGCAGCCACAGGGTCGTCACGGGCGTGCCGGGCACCGAGCCGATCAGCCACGGCACGGCGAGGACCTCGACGAAGGTGTCGGCGAGTTCGTTGCGCCAGACGAAGCCGGACCAGAGCGGGTGCTCGCCCGTCCGGTGCCGGCCGACCAGCAGCCACTTCGCGGCCACGGAGACCAGGCACGCGGCGACCCCCGCGGCGACCAGGACGGCCCCGGAGAGCAGCGCGGTGCCCAGGACGCCGAGCGCGTCCGCCGTGGCCAGGGCGCAGAAGGCCGCCACGGTCAGGATCGCGAGCGCGGACGAGCAGAACACCGGGACGAGCCGGCACAGCTCGACGAGGCCGCGCGCCCAGAGCAGCCGGGCGGGCGGGTCGTACGTCCGGCTCTGGTCGGAGTCGGCGGCCGAGCGCGGCAGCCTGACCGGCGGCAGGCCCAGGTACGAGCTGCCCTTCTTGGCCTTCTTCGGGGTCGCGGACAACACGCCGACCAGGCCGTCGTCCGGCACCGTGCGGCCGGGCGCGGTCATGCCGGAGTTGCCGAGGAACGCCCGGCGGCCGATCTCGGAGTGGCCGATCCGTACCCAGCCGCCGCCCAGCTCGTAGGGGGCGGTCAGGGTGTCGTCGGCGAGGAAGGCGCCCTCGCCGACGGTGGTGAGGCTCGGCAGGGCGAGCACCGTGGACACCTCGGCGCCCCGGCCGATCTTCATGCCGAGCAGCCGCAGCCACACCGGGGTGATCAGACCGGCGTAGAGCGGGAAGAGCGTCTCCCTGGCCAGGTCCATCAGCTGGGTCACGGTCCAGGCCTGCCAGGCGACCCGGCTGTGCGTCGGGTGGCTGCCGGTGCGCAGCCCGAGGCTGAGCAGCCGGACGGAGACCAGGACGAACGCGGCGTACGCGAGCCCGTAGGCGAGCGAGGCGGGGACCACCGCGATCAGCGCTCCCGTGAGGGCCTCGGCGAGGCCGGCGTCGGCGGGCACGAAGTGGCTGACGACGAGCAGCGCGGGCAGCGCGGCGAGCACGGGCAGGGCGGTCAGGCAGAGGCCGGTCGCGCCGTAGGTGGCCCGCCAGTGGACGGCGCGCGGCGGGCGCTCCTTGGGCCAGTTCCGCTTGGCCTTGCCGAGCTTGACGGCCGGGGCGCCGGCCCAGCGCTGGCCCGTCGGGATCGTGCCCACCACGGCGGAGCCGGGAGCCACCTCGGACCGCTTGGCGACCCGGGCCCCGGGGAAGAGCAGGCTGCGGGTACCGACCACGGCGCCCGCGCCGATCTTGACCGGGCCGATCTCCAGGCGGTCGCCGTCCAGCCAGTGGCCGGAGAGGTCGACCTCGGACTCGACGGCGCAGCCGCGGCCGAGCTTGAGCATGCCCGTGACCGGGGGCAGCGAGTGCAGGTCCACCTCGGGGCCGACCTTGGCGCCCAGGGCGCGGGCGTACCGCTCCAGCCAGGATCCGGTGAGAGAGGTCGCGCCGACGTACTCGGCCAGCCGCTCGGCCGTCCACAGCCGCAGGTGGACGCTGCCGCCGCGCGGGTGGCGGCCCGCCTTCACGCCGCGCAGCAGCAGCCGTGCGCCGCCCGCGGCGATCGCGATCCGGCCCGGCGGGCTGAAGAGCAGTGCCGCGCCGGCGGCGACGAGCCACCAGGAGGCGGTCGGCGCCCACGGGTAGGGCCCGAACCAGTGCAGGACGTTGCCCAGGGCCAGCAGGGCGACGGTCCAGCGCAGGCCGATCACGGTGAACAGCGGAAGCAGCAGGACCGACTGGATGACCTTGGCCCGCAGCGGGACCGGGACGATCGTGCGGGCCGTTCCGTCGTCCTGGACGGACTTCTCCAAGCGCCGGGCGAGCTTGCGCAGGGTGGGCTGCTGGTAGATGTCGAGGACGGCGGCGCTCGGGTAGCGGGTGCGCAGCCGGGTCGTGAGCTGGGCGGCGGCGAGGCTGTTGCCGCCGATGGCGAAGAAGTCGTCGGTGGCGCCCGCGACGGCCACCCCGAGAGTCTCGCTCCACTGCTCGGCGAGCCAGGCCTCGGTGCCGTACAACTGCTCGACCGGTCCGCTGGTCTCCACCTCGGGGAGCGGCCAGGGCAGCGCGCCCCGGTCCACCTTGCCGGAGGTGCGGGTCGGCAGCTCGGCGACCGGGGCGAGCAGCGGTACGAGGGCGGCGGGCAGCTCGGCGCGCAGCTTCTCGACGGCGGCCGCGTGGTCCCAGCCGTCCTGGGTGACGAGGTAGCCGACGAGCAGCTGGTTGCCGCTGCGCGCGGTGCGGACGGCGGCGGCCGCACCGGCGACGCCGGGCAGCGCCTGGAGGGCGGCGTCCACCTCGCCCAGCTCGATCCGGCGGCCGCCGAGCTTGATCTGCTCGTCGCCCCGGCCGAGGAAGACCAGGCCTTCGGGTTCGGCGCGGACGAGGTCGCCGCTGCGGTAGGCGCGCTCCCAGCCGAGGGACTCCAGCGGGGCGTACTTCTCGGCGTCCTTCTCGGGGTCGAGGTAGCGGGCCAGGCCGACGCCGCCGATCACCAGCTGCCCGCTGCCGCCCATCGGCACCGGCTCGCCGGACTCGTCGACCACGGCCAGCTCCCAGCCGTTCAGCGGGAGCCCGATGCGAATCGGTTCCTCACCGGTCATGAGGGAGGCGCAGGCGACGACGGTGGCCTCGGTGGGGCCGTACGTGTTCCAGACCTCGCGGCCCTCGGTGACGAGCCGCTGGGTCAGCTCGGGCGGGCACGCCTCGCCGCCGAAGATCAGCAGCCGGACCTCGTCGAGGGTGTCCGGCTCCCAGAGCGCGGCCAGCGTCGGCACGGTCGAGACGACGGTGATCTCCTGCTCCACCAGCCAGGGGCCGAGGTCGGCGCCGCTGCGGACCTGGGAGCGCGGTACGGGCACGAGGCAGGCGCCGTAGCGCCAGGCCAGCCACATCTCCTCGCAGGAGGCGTCGAAGGCGACGGAGAGCCCGGCCATGACCCGGTCGCCGGGGCCGATCGGCTCCTCGACGAGGAAGAGGGCGGCCTCGGCGTCCACGAAGGCGGCGGCGCTGCGGTGGCTGACGGCGACGCCCTTGGGCTTGCCGGTGGAGCCGGAGGTGAAGATGATCCAGGCGTCGTGCTCGGGTCCTGGCCGCGCGGCGGGGGCCCCGGCCTGCGCTCCCCCGGTGACGTCGACGCGCTGTCCCGCGCCGAGTACCGCGCGTACCCCGGCCTCGCCGAAGACCAGCTCGGCCCGCTCGTCGGGGTCCTCGGCGTCGACCGGCACATAGGCGGCGCCGGCCGCGAGGACGGCGAGGATCGACGCGTACAGCTCGTTGGTGCCGGAGGGGACGCGGACGCCGACCCGGTCGCCGAGGCCGACGCCGGCGGCGGCCAGGGCGCGGCGCCTGCGCTCGACCTCGCCTGCGAGCGCCCGGTAGGTCAGCCGCGTGGCGCCGTCGTCGAGGGCGAGCTCGTCGGGGTGGGCCCGGACGGACTCCTCGAAGATGTCGATCAGGGTGCGCGCGGGCGCCGCGGGCGCCGCCGAGAACCGGGCGTGCTTCCCGGTGTCCTCGCGCGTGTCCGCGTCGTCGAGGAGGGTGAGCTCACCGCTCTGAGGTGTGGCTGCCATCGGCCCTCGCGTCTCGTTCCCGGCGTCATCCGGGTCGTCGGCGGAGCCCGGGTCTGCCCAGGTTGTTCCGTTCCGACGCCAAACAGCCCGCCAGTCTAGTCCGTCAAGGTGGAATTTCTTGTCGACGCCTTGCGCCTGGCTGGGATGGAGCGGTATTGGGGGCGCGCCTTCATGGGCCTGGGAGAGGTCATCGGGGTGGGTTCCAGGCCTCGGCGGCTCTGTCGAGTTCCTCGTCCAGGGCCATGGCCGCCGTGATCAGGGCGAGGTGGGTGAAGGCCTGCGGAAAATTCCCGAGTTGTTCACCGGTCGGGCCGATTTCCTCGGCGAAGAGCCCGACGTGGTTGGCGTACGTGAGCATCTTGTCCATCGCGTACCGGGCCTGGTCGAGCCGGCCCGCCCGGGCCAGCGCCTCGACGTAGAGGAAGCTGCAGAGGGAGAAGGTGCCCTCGGAGCCGCGCAGGCCGTCGGGGGAGGCCTCGGGGTTGTAGCGGTAGACGAGACTGTCCGTGACGAGTTCCCGGTCCATCGCGTCCAGGGTGGCCAGCCACGAGGGCGCCTTCGGCGAGATGAAACCGACCAGGGGCATGAGCAGCAGGGACGCGTCCAGGACCTCACTGCCGTAGTGCTGGACGAACGCCTGCCGATCGGGGTTCCAGCCGCGTTCCATCACCTGGACGAGGATCGCGTCGCGCTGGGCGATCCAGCGCGGCAGATCGGCGGGCCTGGCGTACTCGGTGGCGAGGCGGATGCCCCGGTCGAGGGCGACCCAGCACATCATGCGGCTGTACGTGAAGTCCTGGCGGCCGCCGCGGGTCTCCCAGATCCCCTCGTCGGGCCGGTCCCAGTGGTCGGCCAGCCAGTCGAGGAGCGTGGAGATGCCCTTCCAGCCCTCGTACCCGGCGACTTCGGCGAGATCGGAGGAGTGGGTCATCGCGTAGGCGAACTCGCCGTAGATGTCGAGCTGTAGCTGGTCGACCGCCCCGTTCCCGGCTCGTACGGGGGCGGAGTCGCGGTAGCCCGAGAGGTGGTCCAGGATCTCCTCGGACAGCTCGGTGTCGCCGTCGATCCGGTACATGATCTGCATCGGTTCGCCGTTGCGCGGGCGGGGGCCGTGGAAGCGGGCGCCGAGCCAGCGGCGGAAGGCGTCGGCCTCGTCGATGTAGCCGAGGTCGAGCAGGACGCGGACGGAGAGCGACGCGTCACGGATCCAGGTGTAGCGGTAGTCCCAGTTCCGCTCGCCGCCGACCTGTTCCGGCAGACCCATGGTGGGGGCGGCGATGGGGGCTCCGGTCGGGGCGTAGATGAGCAGCTTCAGGGTGATGGCCGAGCGGTTGACCATCTGCTGCCAGCGGCCCCGGTAGCGGCAGCGCCGGATCCATCCGTGCCAGTACGCGTGGGTCTCGCGCAGCTCCTCCTCAAGCGTCGGCGCGGTGACGGGTCCGGGGGCCGAGGCTCCCGGGGAGGCGGTCTCCAGGACGATCCCGGCTCGCTCGCCCTGGCGGAGGGTGACGGTGGCGCGGACGTCCTGGCCGTCGGCGTCCAGCGGGACGGAGCTGCGCAGGTGCATGTCGAGGCCGGGGGCGTGGAAGGTGGCGGAGCCGCCGTCGAGGGTGAGGGTGTGCTCCGCGCGGCCGTAGTCGAAGCGCGGCCGGCACTCGACCTCGAAGGCGAGGGTGCCGCGGACGACGCGCAGGACGCGGACCAGGCGGTGCCGGTCGCTGGCCTCGTCCGGCCGCTCGGCCACCGGCATGAAGTCGACCACCTCGCCGACCCCTTCCGGGGTGAGGAAGCGGGTGATCAGGACGGCCGTGTCGGGGAGGTAGAGCTGGCGGACCGTCACGTCGTCCAGGACGGGGGCGATGGTGAAGTGGCCGCCGCGTTCCTGGTCGAGCAGGGAGGCGAAGATGCTCGGGGAGTCGAAGCGGGGTGCGCAGAACCAGTCGACCGCGCCGCGCGCGGAGACGAGGGCGGCGCTCTGGAGGTCGCCGATCAGTCCGTGGTCCGCGATCGGTGGGTAGCCGGGCACGCACGACCTCACTTCCGCCGCTCTTCTGTTGCGCTCCAGGCAACCCGCCGCCGCCCGCTTCGGCAACACGGGGCACCCGACCGGGCGAACGGGCTCGTTCCTGCTCCCTTCCCACCGATCCGACCAGTCGGTACGTTGCGGGGAGCGCCGAGCCGACCGCCGATCCGACTGCCGAGTCGATCGTCGAGCCCCCTGGAGGCCCTTGTGTCCGAATCCGCCCCCTCGATCGCAGGTCACTGCGACCCGCGCTTCGCCGCCGTACGGGAGGTCTTCGAGGCCAACTTCCGTACGAGGGACGAACTGGGCGCCGCGGTCGCGGTCCAGGTCCACGGGGAGACCGTGGTCGACCTGTGGGGCGGCTGGGCGGATGCCGCCCGTATGCGCCCCTGGGAACGGGACACCGTCGTCAACGTCTGGTCGACGACGAAGGGCGTGACCGCCCTCTGTGCGCATCTTCTGGCGGACCGGGGTCTGCTCGACCTGGACGCGCCGGTCGCCTCGTACTGGCCCGAGTTCGGCGCGGCGGGCAAGGAGAAGCTGCCCGTGCGCTACCTCCTCTCGCACCGCGCGGGCCTCTCCGGACTGCGCGAGCCGCTCACGCTCGCGGAGTTCTACGACTGGGAGGTGACGACCGCCCGGCTCGCGGCGACGGAGCCGTGGTGGGAGCCCGGCACGCGCTCCGGCTACCACGCGCTGACGTACGGCTTCCTGGTCGGCGAGGTGATCCGGCGCGTCACCGGACGGCTGCCCGGCGCGTTCCTCCGCGAGGAGATCACCGGCCCGCTCGACATCGACTTCACGATCGGCCTGCCGGACAAGGAGGCGGACCGGGCGGCCGAGCTGGTGCACCCCCGGGTCTCCGCGTCGAGCGAACAGGCCGCTCTCTTCGCCCAGTTGGAGCCCGCTGCGCAGGCGGCCGTGGCCAACCCTCCGGTGGGGGTCGCGGAGGCCAACACCTCCGCGTGGCGGGCCGCCGAACTGTCGGCGGCCAACGGCCACGGGACGGCGCGCGCGGTCGCCCGGCTGTACGGGGTGTTCGCCGGGCGGGGCCGGTCGGAGGGGCGCGTGATCCTCTCCGAGGCGGCCGCCGAACGGGCCCGCGAGGGCCAGGGGTCGTGCCGGGACCTCGTGCTCGGGGCGGGCTTCGCGCACGACACGGAGTGCGCCCTCGGCCTCTGGCTCAGCGGCCCCAACGCCTCCTACGGTCCCAACCCTCGCGCCTTCGGCCACGACGGCTTCGGCGGCTCCTGCGGTCTGGCGGACCCGGAGGCGGGGGTCTCGCTCGGCTACGTCATGAACCGCATGGGCCCGCACATCGCGGACGACCCGCGCAAGATGGCGCTGATCGAGGCGGTGTACGCGGCGCTGTGACGCGTCCTGGTCACGGCTTCGGCGGGGGCAGCGGGGCGCTGGCGACGCCCTTGCTCCGGCCGCTGAGTTCGGCGTCCAGGGTCGCCTGGGCGACGCGCATGCTCTCGGCGTAGACGGGTTCGGACATCCGGCGCCAGGCGACGTCCGGGTCGACCTCCTCGACCCGGCTCACCACCCACCAGATGTTCCCGAAGGGATCGCGCACGCGGCCGCCCCGGTCGCCCCACGCGCTGTCGGCGGCCTCCGTCACCACGGTGGCTCCCCGCGCGACGGCGGCGGCCATGGCGCCGTCCGCGTCGGGCACGTAGACCCGGAGCAGCGAGGGCATCGGCGGCCAGTCGGCGCGCCGGTCGAAGGCGAGCACGACGGTGTCGCCGACGCGGATCTCGCCGTGCCCGACGGTGCCGTCCTCCAGCGGCACGCGCGCGAGCTCCTCGCCGTCGAATGCGGCCGCGACGAAGTCGAGCAGGGCGCCGGTGTCGTCGGTGACCACCCAGGGCGCGACGCTGGTGTACCCCTCGGGCACGGCAGGCACGGTACGGCTCACAGGAATCATCCCTTTCCCAGACTGGCTCCTGGGACGACCGTAGGACGCGATCAGGTCGGATGCTGTCCTACTTGCCTAGGAGCCGCCCATGAACTGGGAGCACCGGTACGGACCGACCGGTTCGCCGTCCCCCACCAGGGTGACCTCGACGTCGTCGGGGTGGATCCGGGGATGCAGGACGGACTGGGCGCGGGCGAGGGTGCACACCAGTTGGCCGTTGACCAGGTCGTCGCGCCGGGTGCCCGAGAAGGCCGAGCCGGGAGAACGCAGGGTCACGCGGGTCGCCTCCCCCGTGACCTGGTAGGAGATGCTACTCACGAGGGTCGTCAGGCCCCGCTCCTGTTCCGGCTCGGTGGGGCCGGCGACCAGGAGTTTGAGGGCCGCGCCGAGTTCGGTGATCTCCAGGTCGGGGCGGGAGACGCCTTCGAGGTTCCCCGAGCCGGAGACGTAGTAGAGGCGGAGCCCCTTGGTGAGGCCGGTCGGCGGTTCGCCCGCGCCGATCACACCGCTCGGCTGCACCCCGCAGGACACCGCCGCCAGGGCCAGGAACGGGCTCAGGAACAGGCTGAGACGCAGGGTCGGCGGACGCCGACGAGCAGTCGTACGGCGGGTCGCACGAGAGGCCGCGCGGGGGGTCATCCGGTGGTCCCTTCGGTACGGCGCAAGGGCAGCCGCAGGGTGAAGACCGCCCCGCCCTCCGGCCTGTTCGCGGCCTCGATCGTGCCGCCGTGCAGCCGGGCGTTCTCCAGGGAGATCGCCGTTCCGAGGCCGCTCCCCTCGGACCGCGTGCGCGCCGCGTCCGCCTTGTAGAAGCGGTCGAAGACATGGGCGAGGGCGTCGGGCGAGAGCCCGGGGCCGTGGTCGGCGACGGTGACGATCGCCAAGCTGTGGCCGGGACCTGGGCCTGGGCCAAGACCCGAGCCCGGGTCGGAGGCGAGCGTGACCGTGACCGGGGGTGCCCCGTGCCGCAGCGCGTTGCCGACCAGGTTGGCGATGATCACGTCGACGCGCCGCCGGTCCACCGATCCCCTTACCCCGTCGGGGAGTTCGACCCGCACCTCGTCCGTCCAGCCACGCAGGGCGAGGGTCGCCCGGATCGCCTCACCGAGGTCGGTGTCGGCGAGGCGCAGCCGCGCCGCGCCGGAATCGAAGCGGGACATCTCCATCAGGTCGTCGACGAGCCGCGACAGCTTGGCCGTCTCTGCGCTGACCGTGCGCGCCGCACGGGCGGTGTCCGGAGGGAGCTGGTCGGCGTCCTCTTCGAGGACGGTGGCGACCATGGTCATCGCGGCGAGCGGGGTGCGCAGTTCGTGCGAGACGTCGGCGACGAAGCGCCGGGCGCGCTCCTCCTGATCCCTCAAGTGGGTCACGGAGGACTGGAGTTCGTCGGCCGTCTCGTTGAAGTCCTGGGCGAGGTTCGCGAGTTCGTCGCGCCCCTTGACCGCCACCCTGATCGACAGGTCGCCCTCGGCGAGCTTCCGGGTCGCCCGCCCCAGGTCCCGTACCGGACGCAGGACGGCGCGCGCGGAGAGCAGGGCGAGGAGCGCGGACAGCACGACGACGGGGACGACACCGTCGCGTACCGCCGACAGCAGGGCCGCGGTGTCGTCCTGCTCCGGGCGCAGGGAGGTGATGGCGTAGATCTCCAGGCCTGAGGCCTCGCCGTTGTCTCCGAACGTGACGGGCGTGCCGACGGCCAGATACGGGATGTCGTCACGGGTGACGCGCTGGAAGCTCATCGATCCGCGCGTGCGGACGGCCTCGCGCAGCTGGGGCGTGATCCTGGTCAGGTCCGCGAGCCCGTCGGACGCGCCCTGCAGCTCCCGGTAGCGGCTGATGACGACAGGGGCGCCGTCGAGGCTCTGGGAGACACGCTCCGCGAGCTCGGTCAGCGTGCGTTCGGTCGGCGGCAGGTCGACGTCGGGGGCGATGCCGGCCACACGGTCGTGCAGGCTGTCCTGGAAGGAATCCTGGGCGCGCTTCAGGATGGCGGTGCGCGCCTCGCGGTAGGCGAGCGCGGTCGCGGTGGCGGAGCCGATCAGCGTGACGAGGACGAAGGTGACCAGGAGCCGGGTCCGCAGGCTGCCCAGCCAGGGGCGACGGCCGCGACCGGACGGGGTCCGGGGCGGCGCCGTGCGGTCGCGGGACGGACTCGTACGCTCCCCGGGCGGCGTCGTGCGGTCCCGGGTCATATCGGCCCGAAGCGGTAGCCGAAGCCGCGTACGGTCTGGATGTAGCGGGGCCGCGCGGGTTCGTCCTCGATCTTAGCGCGCAGGCGTCCCACCGCGGCGTCGACGAGGCGCGAGTCTCCGAGGAAGTCGTGCTCCCAGACCCGTTCGAGCAGCTGCTCCCGGCTGAGGACCCGGCCGGGTGCGGCGGAGAGTTCCAGGAGGAGCCTCAGCTCGGTGGGCGGCAGGGCGAGGGGGTCCCCGTTCTTGGTGACGGTCAGGCCGGCCCGGTCGAGGACGAGGCCGGTGTACTCGGAGCGTTCCGGGTGCGCGGGCAGCGGCTCGGCGCGACGCAGCGCCGCCTTGATGCGGGCCTCCAGGACGGGGGCGGTGACGGGCTTCACCACGTAGTCGTCGGCGCCGGCCTCCAGGCCCTGGACGATGTCGGAGTCGTCGCCGCGGGCGGTGAGCATGATGACGGGCACGGTGGAGCGCGTACGGATGCGGCGGCAGACCTCGAATCCGTCGATGCCGGGCAGCATGAGATCGAGGACGGCGAGCTCCACGGCCCGGCCGGCGGGGCCGTCGAGCAGGGCGAGGGCTTCCTCGCCGGTGGCCGCGGTGTCGACGTCGTAGCCGTGTCGGCGCAGGACGAGTTCCATCCCGTCGCGCACGGCGGCGTCGTCCTCGATGAGCAGAACATGGGGCATGCGCCCGATTATGGGCGAGATTTTCGTGCCGAAGCCGCGATCGGGTCCCTGGATCGAAGGCCGCCCGGCATTGTTACGTGCTCATCATGTGATGTTACGTATCCATCGAACGGCGCGGGAGAGACCATCACGTCCTCCCCCGAGAGTCGTCCGCATGACCTCGAAGAGCACTCCTCGATCCCGTTGGCTGCGTCTCGCCGCGTGCGTCGCCGTCCCCCTCCTCACCTTCACCGTGGCCTGCGGCTCCGACGGCCAGGCGCGGGACGCCGGTGTCGCCACCGTCCCCGAGGAGCCGGCGGGCACGGGCACGACCCCGAGCACGCCCTCCGGCGACGGCGACGGAGCCTCGTCCGGTGACGGAGCCTCGGCCGCGGGCGGCAAGGGGGCCTTCTACGACGCGCAGATGAACTACGTCCGGTGCATGCGCGGCAAGGGCGGCGTCAAGGAGTTCCCCGATCCCAAACTGAGCGGCTACCTGGACTGGACGAAGATCGACGAGCTGAGCTCCACGTACCCGGAAGTCTCCAAGGGCGGCAAGAAAGGCGTCTGCGCGACCGAGCTGACCGAGGCGATGAACCACGAGCCGGACCGCGACGCGCAGCAGGAGTACGAGTCGATGCTCGCGCACGCCCAGTGCATGCGTGAGAAGGGCGTCTCGCGGTTCCAGAACCCGACGATGTCCGGCGGCAACGTGATCCCGGGCGGCGACCCCAACCCGGCGAACCCGTCGTTCAGCCACGACTCCCCCGCGTACAAGCAGGCCCGTACGGCGTGCGCGGACAAGCTGCTCGACGGCCTGGACGGCATGCAGTGACGCGGCGACGGACGCTCCTCGTCGCCGGTGCGCTGACGGTGGCGATCGCGGGCGGCGCCGGGGCGGTTGTCGTGCTCGGCGCCGAACCCGGGACGGAGGGCGGGGCCGGTGCCTCCGGCCTTCCGCCCGCCACCACCACGGTCGTCCGCACCGACCTGGTGAGCAGCAAGACCGTCGACGGGCGCCTCGACTTCGCCGGCCGGCGCCCGGTCAAGGCGGCGGTCGAGGGCACGGTCACGGTAGCGGCCAGGGAGGGCGCGACCGTGAAGGCGGGGCAGCCGCTGTACGAGCTGAACGACAAGCCGGTCACGCTGCTGTACGGGCAGGTGCCCATGTTCCGCGAGATGAAGACCGGTGACCGGGGCACGGACGTCCTCCAGCTCGAACGCAACCTGCGCGACCTGGGGTACGGCGGCGGCCTGTACGTGGACCCCCGCTACGACGCGGCGACGGAGGCCGCGGTCAAGCGCTGGCAGAAGTCGCTGAACCGCGAGCCGACCGGGCGGGTCGGCAAGGGTGACGTGGTCTTCCAGCCCGACCGGGTGCGGATCGTCTCGGCCGACGCGGCGCTGGCCGACCAGGTCGGGCCCGACAGGCCGGTGCTCACCGCCGCGTCCCCGCGTCCCGTGGTCAGGGCCGCCCTGGAGCAGTCGGACGCGCCGCTGACCGCGCCGGGCACCCGCGTCGAGGTGACCCTGCCCAGCGGTGCGACCGTACGGGGAAAGGTCACCGGCACCGTCCGGCCCGAGGGCGCCGGGTCCGGATCCGGGGAGGGGGCGGGTGGCGGCGCCCAGGACGGGATCACCGTCGAGGTCACCTTGGAGGGGCCCACCCCGACGGGCGAGGACACGCGGGCGCCCGCGAGCGTGAAGTTCGTCAGCGAGAGCCGGAAGGGCGTGCTCGTGGTTCCGGTCGAGGCGGTCGTCGCGCTGCGCGGCGAGAAGGGGGGCTACGGACTCGAAGTCGTCGAGGGCACGACCACCCGCATGGTGCGGGTGGAGACCGGAATGACCGCCGACGGAAAGATCGAGGTCAGCGGCGCCGGGCTGCGCGAGGGCATGACGGTGGGGGTGGCCGCGCCGTGAAACCGCACCCGTCCACGCTGAAGCTGCCGTCGGCCTCCCCACCGGCCTCGGCCGGCACCCCGGTGATCGAGCTCCGGGGTGTGTCGAAGACCCACCCCGGTCCCGTCCACGCCCTGCGCGCGGTGGACCTGACCGTCGGTGCGGGCGAACTCCTCGCCGTCGTCGGCCCGTCGGGCTCCGGCAAGTCCACCGTGCTGAACATCGTCGGCACCCTCGACCGGCCCACCACCGGGACCGTCCATGTCGCGGGACACGAGGTCGGCGCCCTGAGCGACGCCCAGCTCTCCGCGCTGCGGGCCCGGCACATCGGCTTCGTCTTCCAGCACTTCCACCTCTCCCCCGGGCGGGACGCGGTCGACAACGTCGGCGACGGGCTGCTGTACGCGGGCGTCGGTGCGAAGGACCGCCGGGCGCGGGCCCGTGCGGCGCTGGAACGGGTGGGGCTCGGGCACCGTCTCGACCACCGGCCCACCGAACTCTCCGGTGGGGAGAAACAGCGCGTCGCGATCGCCCGGGCGCTCGTGGGCGAACCGGACCTGCTGCTCGCCGACGAGCCGACGGGCGCCCTCGACAGCGCGTCCGGCCGGATCGTGATGGGGCTGCTGCACGAGCTGAACGCGGCCGGCACCACCGTGTGCGTGATCACCCACGACCAGGACATCGCCGACTCCCTGCCCCGGCGGGTCCGCTTCCGCGACGGCGAGATCGTCGCCGACTCGGGGGTGACGGCATGAGCTCCACGGCATCACGCCCCAGGGGCCGGTACGAGACCTCCCGTAGGCTGCGGCCGGCCCGCCTTGCCTTCCACGATGTCCTGCGTACGGGAGCGGTCGGCCTGCGCGCACGCCGTACGCGGGTCGTGCTGTCCGCCCTCGGCATCGCCATCGGCATCGCGACCATGATCGCCGTCGTCGGTCTCTCCACGTCCAGCCGCGCCGACCTGATGAGCCGCCTCGACCGCCTTGGCACCAACCTGCTGACCGCAGAGGCCGGCCAGGACGCCTATGGGCAGCAGGTCAAGCTGCCCAAGAACGCCGTCGCGATGGTCGAGCGCATCGGACCCGTCCAGCACGCGACAGCCACGGCCGACGTCGACGCGCGGATCCGACGGAGCGATGTCGTACCCGAGGAGCGGACGGCGGGTGTCACCGCCCAGGCCGCCCGGCCCGACCTGCTCACGGCGCTCGGCGCGGAGGTCGGCCGGGGGGTGTGGTTGAACGAGGCGAACGAACGGCTTCCGGTGACCGTCCTCGGATCGGTCGCGGCGAGGCGGCTCGGCGTCACCGCGCCCGGCGAGAAGATCATGATGGACGACGAGTACGTCGTGGTCGTCGGCATCCTCGAACCGATCGAGCTGGTCCCCAATCTGGACCGGGTCGCCCTCGTCGGATTCCCGGCCGCCGAGCGCCACTTCGGCTTCGACGGCCATCCCACCACCATCTTCGAACGCTCCTCCGACCCGTCGGTGGCGGACGTGCGCGCCGTACTCGCCCGTACGGTCAGCCCCGGCAATCCGGCCGGGGTGAAGGTCTCCCGGCCCTCCGACGCGCTCGCCGCGAAGGCCGCGACCGACGAGGGTCTCACCACGCTGATGCTCGGCCTGGGCGCCGTGGCCCTGCTCGTCGGGGGTGTGGGGGTCGCGAACACGATGGTCGTGTCCGTACTGGAACGGCGTCAGGAGATCGGTCTGCGCCGGGCCCTTGGCGCCACCCGGAACGCGATCCGGCTCCAGTTCCTCACCGAGTCGCTCCTCCTGTCGGCTCTCGGCGGCCTGGCGGGCGCGGCCCTGGGCACTGCGGCCACCCACGGCTTCGCCCTCGTCCAGGGCTGGACACCGGTCGTCCCGCCGTGGTCCCTGGCAGGCGGCCTGGCCGCGACCCTCGCCATCGGCGCCCTCGCGGGCCTCTACCCCGCGATCCGCGCCTCCCGCCTGGACCCGACCACGGCGCTCAACGCGACCTGACGAAATCCCCTGGCCCGATCCGGTCGCCGTCCGGCACGGTCTCTCCATGACTCACGCGGAGGTACTGCTCACCGCCACGGACGTCACGGCGGGTGAGCGCCTGGCGGGCCGGGAGCTCGGCTCGGAGCTGGAGCACGAGCTGGAAAACAGCGCGCGTAAGGCGCATCTTCTGGACGCGCAGGCCCCCGAGGACACGGTTCGGGTGGTGACGGACGGGCGTTCCGTGCTCGACATCGCCGGCGAGGTGGTGGCGGCCACCTGCTGGCTGACCCGTACCTGACGCCTACGGCGCGTCGATGATCTTGCCGTCCTTGTCGAGCGTGTGGGTGTTCCAGTAGATGTCCCACTTGTCGTCGACCTTCAGCGGGACCTTGCCCTCGGGGTAGCGCACATAGCCCTCCGGCGGCTGCTCCTTGTTGCTTACGCACGCGGAGCCCGTGGCGCCCACGGTCATGACCGGGTATTCGCCGCTGCTGCAGATGTCCTCCTCGTACGCGCAGCCGGTGAGCACCCAGGCCGCCGCCACGGCTGTGACGGCGGCGAGGGCGAACCCTCTTGCGGTGGAGGGGCGGTGGGTGGACATCGTGGTCTCTCCTGTCGGTCGGCGTGGGCACCACCCTCGCCGACCGTGATCGTCGTGCCATGAGTACGCGTACTCAGAGACCCCGTGTCGTGCACTCACCAAGCAACCGGCAGCGCCCTCAGTCCGCTGAAGAACTCCCGGGAGCGCCAGCGCAGTTCCTGCTCCGGGACCGCGAGGCGCAAGCCCGGAAGGCGGGTCGTGACGCGTTCGAGGGTGATCTGGAGTTCAAGCCGGGCCAGATGGGCGCCCAGGCAGTAGTGGATGCCGTGGCCGAAGCTGATGTGCGCGGCGCCCGGCCGGTCCAGGACCAGGCGGTCGGGGTCCGGGAAGACGGCCGGGTCGTGGTTGGCGGCCGCCTGGGAGACCACGACCGCCTCGCCCTCGCGGATCAGGACGCCCCCCAGTTCCACGTCCTCCCGGGCGTAGCGGGGCAGGGTGAGGCCGTTGAGCAGGGGGACGTAGCGCAGGAGTTCCTCCACCGCCCGGGGGATCAGTTCGGGCTGGGCTCGCAGGGTCGCCAGCCATTCGGTGCCGTCGCCCCTCGCCTCGCCGGGCAGGAGGAGCACCGCGAAGAAGTTGGCGATCTGGTTCGTCGTCGTGACGAAGCCCGCGATCAGCAACTCGCCCAGCAGGCCTGTCAGTTCCGGCTCCGTCAGAGTGCCGTCATCATGCGCGCGGACCAGGAGCGTGAGGAGGTCCTCGGCGGGGGCTCGGCGGCGTTCCTCGATCAAGGCGTGCATCCGGGTGAAGAAGTCCTTCCCCCGCTGCTCAAGCACCTCGGGCGTCTCGCTGCCGGAGCAGATGACGTCCGCCCACGCCCGTACGGAGGGCATGTCGGCGGCGGGGACGCCGATCAGTTCGCAGATGAGGGTCATGGGCAGCGGGAAGGACAGGTCCTCCACCAGGTCGGCGGGAGGCCCGGTCTCCTCGATCCGGTCGAGCAGTTCGTCGGCCACCTCCCGGATGCGGACACGCAGGCCCTCCATGCGGCGTGCCGTGAACTCCTTGGCCAGCAGCGCCCGCAGGGGCGTGTGGCGCGGCGCGTCGAGGGCGATGAGGCCGCCGCCGGCGCGGGGCATCGGGTCGATGCGGGGATGGTCGCGCCGTAGCGCCTCGGCGAGGGAGAACCGGCCGTCCGAGAGGACGCCGCGCACGTCCTCGTACGAGGTGGCGAGCCAGGCCTCGTCGCCGTACGGGAGACGGACCCGGGTCAGCGGCCGGCCGCGCAGCGGCCCGTACCCGCTGGAGACGCCGAGTCCGTGATCGGTCCAGAAGGGGTACGGAAGCGGGGTCGCGGTCATGGGGCGGTGCCTTTCTCGGCGGAGGCGGGGGGTGCCTGCGGGCCCGGGCCCACGGGGACGAGGACGTGGGTGGGCAGGGGTGCGCTGGTGTCGACGTCGGCGGTGAAGTCGAGGCCGTCGTCGCGGCAGACGAACTGCATGACCTGGCGTCCGGCCGCGGCGGCCCGGATCAGGCCGCCGGTGGTGGCCCACACCCCGGAGAGGTAGAAGTCGCCCAGACCCGGCAGGACGGGGCCGTTCTTCTTGACGAGCTCCTCCATCGCCTCGCCGCTCTCCACGAAGGGCTGCCAGCCGAGGAACGTGCCCTCGTAGCTGCCTGTGTAGCGGATCTGGGTGAGGGGCGTGCTGGTGTCCCGTACGGCGATGGAGTCCTTCAGGCCGGGGTAGCGCGCGTCGAGGAAGTCCACGACGGCGTCCCGGGTCCGGCGTTTGGCCACGGCGTACGCCTTGCCCCGCCGCACGGGCAGGGTGTGCAGCTCCGTTCCGCGGCGCGGGCGGCTGAGCCGCTCGGGGCCCTCGGCAAGCTCTCGCCAGGGCGCGGTGTCGGAGAAGTACGTGGCGTAGATGACGGTCGTGTCCTGGGGCGACATCTCGGGGTAGAAGCGGCTGCGGAACTGGACGTTGAGGCTCGGGTGCCGGATGCCGGTGAGCCGTCCGGCCGTCTCCTCGTCGAGGAGGTGGGTGGTGGTGGGGTCGGCGTCCGGGAAGGGGCGGCGAAGGCCCAGGAAGACGCTGACGTAGCCGGGGAAGACCATCCCGGGCCGGTGCAGGGTCTCCCGGTAGAGCGTCGCGTAGTCGCCGTCCAGGTAGCGGCCGTCGAGGAGCTTCAGGAGCGTGGTGGGGCCGTCGCACGCGGAGACGACGATGTCGGCGTAGTGCTCCTCGCCGTTGGCCAGCCGGACGCCGATCGCGCGGTCGTCCTTGACGAGGATCTCCTCGACGAGGGCGTTGTAGGTGATCTCGCCGCCGAGCCGCAGATAGCGCTGCTCGATGGAGCGGGCGAGGCCGAGGGAGCCTCCCTCGGGGACGCCCGCCGACCGGTGGGCCTGCGCGGCCATCTGGAAGTAGAACGGCAGGACAGGGAAGCCGGGGTGCTTCTCGTACAGGATGTAGTTGAACGCCTCCCTCAGCAGCGGGTCCTTGAAGCGCGTCGAGTACTCCGTCATCAGCACGGACATCGAGGTGCGGAAGAGGTTGAAGTACGGCACGAAGCCGGCCAGCATCCGCCAGCGCTCCCGGCGGGTCATCAGCGGCACGGGTTTGAGGAAGGGGTACGAGGGCAGGCAGGTGATGAACTTGCGCAGGCCCGCGCAGAAGGCCCTGATGGGCCGGGCGTCGGCGGGCGAAAGGTCGAGCAGGTGGGCTTCGAGGCGGTCGGGGTCGCAGTAGAAGTAGACGGCCCGCCCGTCCGCGCCGCGCACGGTGTTGAAGACGTCGAAGTGGCGCATCTCCTTGCCCTGGAGCGCCCCGAGTTCGAGCCAGATCTGATGCATCTCGTTGCCCGGCCCGTTGCCGAGGAGCCAGCTGATGCAGGCGTCGAAGGTGTAGTCGCCCCGGTCCCAGCCGGTGCAGCAGCCGCCGGGGATCTCGTGCATCTCGAAGATGCGGGTGCGGTAGCCGTTCATGCGGGCGTACGCGCCGGTGGAGAGGCCGCCGAGGCCCCCACCGATGATGATCATGGTTTCGCGGCGCTTGGGCGGCGTCTGCGTACTCGTCACGGCGGTCACCTGACCCTGCGGGATTCGAGTTGAGGCAGCCGGCCGAGCCGGTCCGGGTGCCACGGAGTGGTGTCGGTCGACTCCCAGGCCTGGAACTCCAGGCCGAGGTCCCGGCACAGGTACTGGGTGACGAACCGGCCGCTCGCGGCGGCGCGGATCAGGCTGCCGCCGCCGAACCACTGGCCCGCGAGCGAGAGCCCGTCGAGGCCGGGCAGCCGCATCCGGTCCTTGTTGATGATCGCGGTGATGACGTCGTCGGCCGCGGTGAAGGACTTCCAGCCGAGGATGGAGCCGCCGCGCACGCCGGTGTACCGCTCCGTCGTCACCGGGGACGCCACGTCGACGACCTCGATCGCCCGGCCGATGCCCGGGTGATGCCGCTCCAGGAAGCCCCGGACGAAGTCGGCGACCTCCTGCTTGCGGGCCCAGTACGCCCGCCGGTCGGTGCGCCGCAACTCCTTCCACGACTCGTAGTCGCTGAAGTACGTGCAGTGGACGACGGACTTGCCCGGCGGGGCGAAGCCGTCGGAGTAGCGGGAGCGCATCTGCACCACGAGGCTGTTCTGCAGGACGCCCGGCAGGGCCTTGCTGTCCTCGTCGGAGAGCAGATAGGTGACGCTGTGCCGGGCGGCGGGGTCCAGCTCGTCCTTCAGACCGATGAAGGCGGAGACGACGCCCGGGTAGACCACGTCCGGGCTCTCGGTCATCTGCGCGAACAGCCCCTCGACCCGAGGGCTGGTGTAGCGGCCGTCGAGCAGGCCGTGGAGGGTGGTGGCGCCGTCGCAGGCGGCCACCACATGGTCGGCGAAGTGCCGTTCGCCGCCGCGCAGTTCGACGCCGATCGCACGGTCGTTCTCCACCAGGATCCGTTCGACCCGGGCCCGGTAGTCGATCCGTCCGCCGAGCCCGGTGTAGCGGTCCTCGACCGAGCGGGCCAGGCCCAGCGAACCGCCCTGCGGGAAACCGGCGTTGAGGTGGTAGGCGCTGGCCATGTTGAACAGGTACGGCAGCAGCGGGAAGACCTCGTGGTCCTGGAAGAAGATGAACGGGAACGCCCGGCGCAGCAGCGGGTCCTGGAACCGGTCGCAGAAGGTCTCCATCCGCGTCACCGCGGTCCGCCACAGCAGCAGGAAGGAGGGGAGGACCGCGCGCAGCGTCGCGAGGCGCTCGCGCGGGGACTGGAGCGGCGAAGGGGTCAGGAACGGGTAGAGGTTGATCCGGGTGAAGCGCCGCAGGTCCCGGCAGAACGCCCGGATGGGGCGGGCGTCGGCCGGCGACAGTTCCAGCAGGTGGGCTTCGAGCCGGTCGGGGTCGTTGTAGAAGGTGACCGAACGGCCGCTCTCGTCGGTGACGGTGTTGAACATCTCGAAGTTCGCGATGCTCTTCCCGTCTAGCGCGCCCAACTCCCGCCAGACGCGGGCGGCGTCATTGCCCCGGCCCGTGCCGGTGAGCCACTCGATGCAGTAGTCGAAGACGTAGTCCTGGCGCGACCAGGCGGTGCAGCAGCCGCCGGGCAGCACGTGCCGCTCGAAGATCCGCGTCTCGGCTCCGCTCATCTGGGAGTACACACCGGTGGAGAGCCCGCCGATGCCACCGCCGATGATGATCACCCGGGGCGCCTCGCCCGGCGCCCTGGCCTCCCGCCGCTCCCACACGGTCCTCTTCTCACGCGACATCGGTCTCCCCCTCCGTCGTGGGCGCGACGGCGAGGAAGGTGAGGCCCTCCCTCGCGGCGGCGGCGATGTCGTCGTCGAGGGCGGCCCGGGCGAGCGCCGCGTTGCGCGCCGCCGGCTTCTCGTCGAGCATCTCGGCGTGCAGGCCGGAGCCGCGCACGAGCCGGTTGCCGGTGGTGGAGGCGGCGGCCCAACTGCCGCGCTGCCCCACCGCGTACAGCTCGGCCTTGGCCTCGTCGGCGATCACGGTCACGGCCGCGGTCACCGTCCCGAGGTTCGGGGTCCGGCCGCAGAACTCCAGGTAGTCCCTGGCCTGGCCGAGCGTCTGCGCGGTGACCGTCTCGGAGCCGGTGTGCCGGCGCAGGTGTTCGCGCAGCTCGTGCTCGAAGGCCTCGACGTGCTCGGCGGCGATGCCGTACGCCTCCTCGATCCGGTACGAGTCAAGGATCACCACGTGGGACACCTCGCGGCCCCGCCGCTCCAGCTCCTTGGCGACCTCGAAGGCGAGGTTGCCGCCGAGGGAGTAGCCGAGCAGGAGGCACGGGCCGGTGGGCCGCAGCTCCTCGACGAGATCGGCGTAGCGAACGGTCTTGTCGCCGTCGACGTGGTTGAAGGCGATCACTTCGTACGAGGGCAGGTGCGCGGCGAAGTGACGGTAGACGAGGCCGTGGCCGCCGGCCGGCGGGAGGCAGAACAGGGCGGGGCCCGCGCCCGCGTTGAACGTCAGCTGCGGCAGGGTCCCGGAGACCCGGCCGGTGACGATGGACTCGACGGTGCGGGCCATGCCGTGGAGCGTGGTGACCTTGAAGAGCAGGCCGACCGGGATGGCGATGCCGAACTCCTTCTGCAGGTGGTGGATGAGTTCGATGAGCGTGATGGAGCTGCCGCCGGAGGCGAAGAAGTCGGTGCTCAGGCCGATCCGTTCGATGCCGAGCACCGCCTTCCAGTGCGCGGCGACCCGCTCCTCGTAGAGCGTCACGGGCGGTTCGTGGTCCTCCTTGGCGGCTTCGGCCCGGGGCTCGGGGAGCGCCGCGGGGTCGACCTTGCCGTTCGGGGTCAGGGGCAGGGCGTCCAGGACCGTCAGCTGGGCCGGGATGAGGTACGTGGGCAGATGGCCGGCCAGATGGCGGCGCAGGGCGAGCGGGTCCGGTGTGCTCCCGGCGGCCGCGACGACGTACGCGCAAAGCGCAGCCTCGCCCGCCGCGCCGGTGCGGACGGTCACGAACGCCTCGGCGATGCCGGGGACTTCGAGCAGCAGGGACTCGATCTCGCCCGGCTCGACGCGGTGGCCGCGCAGCTTGATCTGGGCGTCGGCGCGGCCGAGCAGGTGGATCCGGCCCCGGTCGTCCCTGCGGGCGAGGTCCCCGGTGCGGTAGAGCCGCTCGGGGGCCGCGTCGGGGCCTTGGTCGAGGGTGAGGGTGACGAAGCGCAGGGCGGTCTGCTCGGGGTCGCCCGCGTAGTCGAGGGCGAGGCCGGGGCCGCCGGCCCACAGCTCGCCGACGACACCGGGCGGGACGGGTTCGAGGCGGGCGTCCAGGACGTGCAGGACGCAGTTGGGCAGGGGTGCGCCGACAGGGACGGTGCCGTTGGGGTCGAGGCCGTCGGTGGGGCCTTCGAAGCAGGCGCTGTCGACGGTCGCCTCCGTGAGGCCGTACGAGTTGATGACCCGGGTCTCCGGGCCGCAGAGCCGGCGCAGCCGCTCGTACTCCGCGACCTTCCACGTGTCGGAGCCGACGATCATCAGGCGCATGAAGTCGAGCCGGTGACCGCCCTCCTCGCAGTGGACCATCAGGGCGCGGGCCGTGGCGGGCACGAACTCGGCGCAGTCGACCCGCTCGGCCGTCATCGCCTCGTACAGGCGTGCCGTGTTGAGCAGCAGGTCACGGTCGGCGAGGACGAGCCGGCCACCGGAGCACAGGGCGCGGACCAGGTCGCCGGTGAACACGTCGAAGGAGACGGCGGCGAGCTGGAGATGGACGCCGGGCTCGGCGGCCAGGCCGTACTCCTCGCGCCAGGCGCCGTGGACGGCGGCGAGGGCACGGTGGGAGACGCGCACGGCCTTCGGCCTGCCGGTCGAACCGGAGGTGTGGATGACGTACGCGGGGGTGTCGGGGTCGTGGGGCAGGTCGCCGAGCGGCTCGTCCGCGCCTTCGGTGAGCACGTCCGGGAGCACGTCCGTGAGGAACTCCGCGCCGAGGGCCGCGAGTCGCTCCGCGCCGTCGGGCTCGGCGATGACCAGTGCGGCACCTACGTTGCCCGTCATGGCGGCGAGCCGGTCGACCGGGTGGCCGGGGTCCAGCGGCAGGTAGGCGGCCCCGGCCCGCCAGACCGCGAGCAGGGCGACGATCAGCTCGGGCGACTTCGGCAGGCAGACGGCGACCACGTCGCCGGCGCCCACCCCGCGGGCCCGGAGCCGTCCGGCCAGCGCCGCGGAGGCCCGCTCCAGCTCGCCGTACGTCAGCCGGCGCGCCTCTCCCCCGGTTCCGGCGGCGGGCACGGTGACCGCCACCGCGTCGGGGGTGCGGGCCGCCGCCTCCTCGAAGAGGCGGTGCACGGGCCGGTCCTGGGCGACCACCGGCCCCCGGGCGGCACGGCCGTGCAGGATCTCGTGGCGCTCGTGCGCGCCGAGCATGTCGAGCGCGGCCACCGGCCGGTCGCCCGCGGCGCGGGTCAGGGCGTCGAGGAGCGTGCGGTAGTGGTCGGCCATGCGGCGGACGGTCCGGGGGCCGAACAGGTCGGTGTTGTACTTCAGGACGCAGTGGAAGCGGCTCTCGCTCTCGTCCTCGTACGCGGAGAGGGTGACGTCGAACTGCCCTTCCTCCTCGGGGAGTTCGATGTAGTCGAGGTGATAGCCGTACTGCTGCGAGGACACCTTGTGGGCCAGCAGGATGAACATCGCCTGGAAGACCGCCGAGCGGCTCGGGTCGTGCTGGAGGCCCAGCTTCTCGACGAGCAGCACGAAGGGGTACTCCTGGTGGTCCAGGCCCCCGAGGACGGTCCGGCGGACCTGGGCGAGCAGCTCGCCGACGGTCGGGTCGCCGGCCAGGTTCACGTGCAGCGGCAGCGGGTTGACGAAGTACCCGTAGACGGAGCCGAGTTCCTCGTCCGTGCGGCCGGTCACCGGGCTGCCGACGACGAGGTCGTCCTGTCCGGAGTGGCGGTGCAGCAGGAGGTAGTACGCGCACAGCAGCACCATGAAGGGGGTGACGCCGTGCTCGCGGGCCAGGGTGTGCACCCGGGCGCTGAGTTCCTCGTCGAGGACGAAGAACTCGGAGGCTCCGTTGTGCGTCTGCACCGGCGGCCGGGGCCCGTCCGTCGGCAGGGCGAGCGGCGGGATCTCGGCGGGCAGGGCGCCGCGCCAGTACTCCAGCATGCGGTCGGCGTCCGGGGAGGCCAGGAAGCGGTTCTGCCGGTTGAGGAAGTCGAGGTACCGGGCCGGGACGGGCGGCAGCTCGACCGGCCGGCCCGCGCGCATGCCCTCGTAGAGGGCGAGCAGCTCCTCGATGAAGGTGAAGGTGGAGATGGCGTCCGAGACGATGTGGTGGACCGCCTTCATGATCACCCAGCGGTCGGGGCCGCGCCGGAAGAGCCGGAACCGCATCAGCGGGTCGTGGGCGAGGTCGTACGGCTCGCGGTACTCCGCGACGATCAGCTCGCGGATCTCGTCCCAGGGCAGGCCCTCGACGTCGAACACCTCGAAGTCCGGCTCCATGGGGTCGGAGACGGTCTGCACCGGGCGGCCGTCCTCCAGGACGAAGTTCGCCCGCAGGACGGGGTGGCGGGCGACGAGCGCACGGACGGCCTCCGCCATCAGTTCGGGCTCGATGACCGTACGGACCTCGACGGCGCCGCCGATGTTGTAGGCGAACCCGTCGGGGTTGAGCTGCTTGAGGAACCAGAGCGCCTTCTGGTTCTGGGTGAGGGGGTGGCGGCCCGGGTCCTCGTACAGCTCGATCGTCGCCACCGTGTCCTCGGGCCCCTCGCCCTGAGCCGCGAGCGTCTGCGTGGCGGCGTACAGGTGGGCGATCAACTCCCGTACGGGGGCTCCGCTGAGCAGCGCCACGACGGGCAGCGCGACACCGGTCTCCGCCTGGATCCGGGCCCGCAGCTCCATCGCGAGGAGCGAGTCGAGACCGAGCTCGGCGAGCCCGGCGTCCGGGTCGATCCGCTCGGCGCCCACCCGCAGGACGGTCGCTGCGGGGGCGAGGAAGTGGTCGGCTGCGAGCCTGGCCCGCTCCTCCTCGTCGGCGGCCGCACGGAACCGGGCGAGATAGCCGCCCTGTCCTTCGGCCCCGGCCGGGCCGCCGGCGGACGCGGCGGCCTCGGCGGCGAGTCCGGCGACGAGCGGGGGCGAGGTGGGGTACCAGGCGAGGAAGGTCTTCCAGTCGCTGATCGTGGCGATCAGCAGCTGCGCCCGGTCCTGCCCGAAGACCCGCTCCAGGACGGCCGTCCCGGCGGCCGGGGAGAGCGAGTTCATGCCCCGGACCACGCGGTAGTGCTCGACCAGGCTCAGCTCCTCGATCATGCCGGTCGCCCACGGGCCCCAGTTCAGGCTGAGCGCGGGCAGGCCACGGGCCCTGCGGTGGTGGGCGAGGGCGTCGAGGAAGGCGTTGCCCGCCGCGTAGTTGGTCTGGCCGGTGGTGGTGAGCAGTGCGGCGACGGAGGAGAAGAGCACGAAGTGGTCGAGCGGCTCGTCGCGCAGCAGGTGGTGCAGGAGCCAGGCCCCGGCGGCCTTCGGGGCGAGCACGGCGTCGAAGGAGGCCCGGTCCATGTCCTGGACCGGGATGTCCCGTACGTGCCCGGCGAGATGGAACACCCCGCGTACGGGAGGGGCGTCCCGGTCCCTGCGGGCGGCCAGCCACGCGGCGAGCGCGGGCTCGTCGGCGATGTCGAGGGCCGCGTGCACGGGGTGGGCGCCGAGCGCCTCCAGCTCCTTGACGAAGCGCACTCCGGAGGCCTCGGGGGCGTCCGGGTCGAGGGTCCGCCAGGTGGCGCGGTCGGGCAGCTCGGTACGGCCCACCAGGATCAGGTGCCGGGCGCCCTGGCGGACGAGGTAGCGGCAGAGCAGCCGGCCGAGGGCGCCGAAGGCCCCGGTCACCAAGTAGGCGCCGTCCGGGCGGAGCCGGGGCGGCAGGGGGCGGGTGAGGCCTTCGGGCCGGACGAGTCCGCTGACCAGCCGGCGGCCGTCCCGCAGGGCGACCTCGTCCTGGGGGCGGTCGGCGCCGGGCGGGGCGAGGACCTCACGCAGGAGGGCGTGGGCGTCGGCCTCGGGGTCCGGGGTGGGTCCCTTCCCCGCGGGGGCGGTGGCCGATCCCGCGGGGGCAGTGGCCGACCCCGCGGGGGCGGTGGTCGACCCCACGAGAGCAGTGGCCGTCCCCGCGCCCTCCAGGTCGATCAGCTTGCCGGGGTGGGCGATCAGTTCCTGGTGCCGCAGCACGCGGCCGATGCCCCAGGCCGGGGCGCCGAGGGGTTCGACCGGGTCGCCGGGGGCCGCCGCCTGGGTGCCCCTGGTGACGAGGTGCAGGGCCGCAGGCGCGGCGAGCTGTCCTGGGTCGTCCCGGAGCGCCTGCGCGAGGGCGACGACGGAGTAGGCGCCCAGCGCGCTGTGCCGGTCGAGGTCCTCGCGGGAGGTCGCGTCGAGCGCGGGCAGGTCCAGGTTCCACAGGTGCACGACGGCGCTGACGGGACGCCCGTCGCGCGCGGCCAGGTCGGCGAGGAGCCGCCGCAGGTCGTCGGCGCTCCCGGGCACGACCTCGGAGCGCGCGCCGTCGTCCGCGCCGAAGGTGTACGCGTCGCCCGGCCGGACGAGGTGGCAGCTCCCGCCACGCGCGGTGACGAGCCGCTCCAGGGCGTCCGCCACTCCCCCGCGCCGGTCGGCGAACAGCAGCCAGCTCCCGGGGTCCTTGGCGTCGACCTCGTCCAACGACTCCTCCGTCCACGCCAGTTCGGCGAGCCAGCCGTCGATCGTGGCGAGTCCGACCGTCGCCGATGCCTGCTCGACGTCCGCGGCGCGGAAGCCGTGGACGTGGCCGACTCGTTCGCCTCCTTCGGTGTAGAGGACGATGTCGCCGACGAGTTCGTCGTCCGCGCGCCGGGTGATCGTGGCGTGGGCCCACAGGGGCCGGTCGCCGATCGGTGTCGTCCGCACCTCGTCTACGGAGAGCGGCAGCAGGATGCCCGTGCCCGCCTCACCGGCCGCGGTCTCGTCCGGGAGTCCGGCCACGAGCAGGGCCTGGAAGCAGGCGTCGAGGAGGACGGGGTGGAGCTGGTGGCCCGCCGCGCCGCCGCCGACGCTCGCGGGCGGCCGGATCAGCGCGAGCGCCTCGCCCTGTCCGTGCTCGCCGCGCCCCCGCCACGCCTCGGCGATGCCCTGGAAGGCGGGTCCGTAGTGGTAGCCACGCGCGCCGAGGGTCTCGTAGCAGGTCACGGAGTCGAGGGTCCGCTCCGCGCGCTTGCGGATCGCCTCCACCTCCGCCGGCGTACGACGTGGCACGGGCGCCCCGCCGCGTACGACTCCGACGGCGTGGACGGTGGGGCTGTCACCGCCGCCGGTCGCCACCGTGAACGCGGCCGACCGGGTGGAGAGCGACAGCTGGACCGCCTTGGGGGCGTCGTCCGGCAGGAACAGGGCCTTGCGCAGTTCGATGTCGCCGAGCACGACGTCCTCGGCGCCGGTCACCGCCCGGACGGCCTGGGTGGCCATCTCGATGTAGCCGGCGGCGGGGAACAGGGTCCGCCCCTGGATGCGGTGGTCGGCGAGATAGGGCTGAGTCTCGACGTCGAGCGCCACCTCCCAGGTGGGCTCGGCGGTGTCGAGGCGCCGGCCGAGCAGCGGGTGGTCCTGCCGGCCGAGGCGTACCTGGGCGACCGGCTCGGGTTCGGTCCAGTAGCGGTCGCGCCGCCAGGGATAGCGCGGCAGGGGTACGGACCGGCCGCGCGGGTGGAGGGCGTGCCAGTCGACCCGGCTGCCGAGGGTGTGGAGCGCGGCCAGGGAGGTGGTGAAGCGGAGGGCCTCGTCCTCGGCTCGGCGGATGGAGGGCAGCGTGGTCGCGGTGGACTCACCGGTCTCGGCCGCGTGCTGGAAGCACTCCTTGATGGAGTGGCCGAGCACCGGATGCGGCCCGATCTCCAGGAAGGTGCGGTAGCCGTCGGCGGCGAGCGCGTCGACGGCCGCGCGGAAGCGCACGGTGTCGCGCACGTTGTGCCACCAGTAGTCGGCGTCCAGCTCGGGGCCTTCGGCCCGGCCTTCCCGTCCGGTGAGGTGGAGCGGAAGCCGGGCGGCGCGGGGCTCGATGTCGGCGAGCTCGGCGAGCAGTTCGTCCTTGATCGCGTCCATCGCGGCGGAGTGGTACGGCACTTGTACGTCGAGGAGCTTCGCGAACACCCCGTCGGCGCGCAGGGACGTGGCGAACGCGCCGAGCGCGGCCTCCTCGCCGGCCAGGGTGAGTGCGCCCGGGCTGTTGACGGCGGCGACGGACAGCCGCTCTCCGAAGGGCGCGGCCCGGCGCAGCGCCTCGTCCTCGGGGAGCCCGACGGCGAGCATGGTGCCGGTGCCGGCCAGCCTGTGCTGGAGGCGGCTGCGGGTCAGCACGATCCGCACGGCGTCGCGGAGGCTGTACACCCCGGCCTCGTAGAACGCGGCGATCTCGCCCGTGCTGTGGCCGACGACGGCGGCGGGCTCCACCCCGTGCGCCCGCCAGAGTGCGGCGAGGCCCACCTGGACGGCGAAGTTGGCGGGCTGGGCCAGCCAGGTCTCCGCCATCCTGGAGGCGCCCTCGGCCGCGTTCAGTTCGGCCACGAGGGACCAGCCGGCCTGGGCGGCGATCTCCCGGTCGACGGCCTCGACGGCCTCGCGGTAGACGGGCCGGGACGCGAACAACTGGCGCCCCATCGCCCACCATTGGGGGCCCATGCCGGTGAACACCCAGACGGGTTCGGCCTGTCGGCCCTCGCGCCGCTTCCCGGTCAGCACACGGGGGTGCTCCTCGCCCCGGCCGTACGCGGCGAGGGCCTCGTCGAGCTCCTCGGGCGAGCCGTACACGACGGACAGCCGGACGTCGTGGTGCTGGCGGCGATGGGCGAGGGAGTACGCCAGGTCCGGGAGGGACGCGCCCTCGTCGGGGGCGGCCAGTTCCGCGCGGACGGACTCGGCGAGCGCGGGCAGGACGGCGGGGTCGCGCGTGCTGAGCGGGAGGACGGAGGGCACGGGCGCGGGAGCATCGGTGGCGTCGGTGGCATCCGTGACGACGGGCAAGGGCACGGGCGCGGCTTCGAGCAGGACGTGGGCGTTGGTGCCGCCGAAGCCGAAGGAGTTGACCCCGGCGCGGGCGGTTCCCTCGTGCGCTGGCCAGGGCGTGAGCCGGTCGGGGATCTCGTACGGCGCGGCGGCGAGGTCGATGGCGGGGTTGATCCGCTCCAGGTTGATGTGGGGCGGGATGAGCCGGTGCTTGAGGCTGAGCGCGGCCTTGATGAGCCCGGCGATACCGGCGGCGGACTCGGTGTGCCCGATGTTCGTCTTGACCGAGCCGACGTAGCAGGCGTCGCCCGGCTTGCGCCCGATGGCGAGGACCCGGGCCAGCGCGCCCGCCTCCACGGGGTCGCCGACGGGCGTAGAGGTGCCGTGGGCCTCGACGTACTGGAGGTCGCCGGGTGTGATGCCGGCCCGTGCGCAGACCTGCTCGATCAGGGTGACCTGGGCGTCGGCGCTGGGGACGGTGATGCCGTTGGTGCGGCCGTCCTGGTTGACGCCGGTCTCGGTGACGACGGCGTGGATCCGGTCCCCGTCCCGTACCGCGTCCGAGAGCCGCTTGAGGACGACGATCCCGACGCCCTCGGCGCGGACGTAGCCGTTCGCCTCGGCGTCGAAGGTCCGGGAGCGGCCCTCCGGGGAGAGGAAACCGCCCTTCGTCTCGGCGATCGTGTACTGCGGCGTCAGGTGGAGCAGCGTGCCGCCGGCCAGGGCGAGCGAGCTCTCGCCGCGCCGCAGGCTCTCGCAGGCGAGGTGGACGGCGACGAGGGAGGAGCTGCACGCGGAGTCGACGGAGAGGCTGGGCCCCCGGAAGTCGAAGCAGTGCGAGAGCCGGTTCGACACCATCGTCATCATCGTGCCGGTCGCGGTGTGCGCGCCGAGGGTGTCGAAGCGCAGGTCGGCGAATTGCAGGATCTTGTAGTCGAGGGTGAACGCGCCGACGAACACGCCGACGTCCCGCCCGGCGAGCTCGGCCGGCTTCTGCCCACCGTCCTCCAGGGCCTCCCAGCTCACCTCGAGGAGCTTGCGCTGCTGCGGGTCCATGGAGTGCGCCTCGCGGGGGCTGATCCCGAAGAACTCCGGGTCGAACTCGTCGAAGCCGTCGATGTATCCGCCGCGCCCGCCGACCAGCCGACCGGGTTTGGACTTGTCACGGCTGCCCAGTGAGGCGACGTCGTACCGGTCGAGCGGCGTGGGAGTGATGCAGTCCTTCCCGTCGACCAGGTTGCGCCAGAAGCCGCGGTGGTCGTTCGCGCCGCCGGGGAAGCGGCAGCCGATCCCGATGATCGCGATCTTCTCGGCGCGCGTGGGGAGGGCGGCCGAGGCGGCGACTTGGGCATGGCGAAGCGATTCAGGCATGAGCGGTCCCTTGATTCGCGTAGCGAGAGAAGAGGTGGGGCAGGACGAGGCGGAACGGCACGAGTCGAGACGTCACGGAAAGACGCGCGGGCGCCACAGAAAGCGGACGCGGGCGACGCGGCCCGGGGAGGTCCGAGGTGCGGGGTCCGAGGCGCTGGGGCCGAGGTGCGGAGTCCGCGGTACGGGGCCGGTCAGCCGACCGAGCGCCGCCAGGGGTGGACGAGTGTGGCCAGGACGGCGCCGGTGTCGGGGAAGGAGCCGGGGTCGGTCAGGCCGACGGACTCCGGTTCACGGCCGGGGCGCCAGGTGAACGTGCCGAACACCCGGTCCCAGACAGACAGGTCGGAGGCGTAGTGGCCGGCTTCGGAGAGGTCGGTGCTGTGGTGCAGCCGGTGCTGCTCGGGCCCGGAGAGGACGTGGTTGAGCAGCCCGAGCCGTACGCGGACGTTGGCGTGGACGAAGTACCCCTGGGCGACGACGAAGAGACCGACCGCGAACACCGTCCGCTCGGAGAACCCGACCAGGGCCAGGGCCAGTTGGACGAAGCCCTGGGAGATGACGACGTCGAGCACGTGGTTGACCCCGTTGTTGCCGGCGTTGACCTTCGTGGGGACGTGGTGGACGCCGTGCAGCCGCCAGAGCCAGGCGTAGGTGTGGCCCGCGCGATGCACCGCGTAGCTCGCGAGCGAGCCCAGGAGCAGGGCCACGGGTATCTCGGCCCACAGGGGCAGCCACGGATCGCGGCGGGCGACCTTGCCGACGGCGTACAGCACGAGGTTCTGCCCGAGGGTGCCGCCGACGGCGGTGAGGACGTAGTACACGCCGTACCACCCCCACTCCCGGCGCTCGGGCTGCCAGGAACGGTCGTACGGGATGAGGAACTCGAGCAGCACGAGATAGCCGAGCACCGTGAACTGGAACAGCAGAACGGCGCGCCCCGTGTCCCAGCCGCGTCCTTCGGTGAGGAGGAAGACGGCGGCGACCGCGAGCAGCAGGACCGGTTGGGCGGTCACGGCCAGGACATCGCGCGCCGATAACCGGGGCATGGCACTCCACTTCTTGGGGACGGCCGGACACGTGGGAGCGCTCCCCGACCAGGAGGGAGGCACCGGGGAGCTTGATGACAGTATGAATTCACATGACTACGTACGGCAACGGTCACCGACCGGCGCACGGTGTCGAACGCGCCGGTGCCAATGATCCAAATACCCCCGCGCGCACCCCCGAAGATCGTCTCAACCAGGCTTATTTCCGCCGGGAGTTGATCGCACGGATTGCCGGATCGATTCGCCATGGCCGGACATGACGTGACGGCCCTTGAAGTGCCCTTACGACAGCGGGCGGGCGCCGCGCAGGAACTGTTCGACCGCGGTCTCCACGAGGCTGTCGAGCAGGTCCGCCGGGACGAAGTCGCTGTTGATGGTCGAGGCCATGCCCTGGAGCGTCGCGAACAGGACGATCCCGATCCGCTCAGGGTCGCCGCCCTGCAGCGCACCCTGCTCCTGCCCGCCCATCCGCCCGAACGGCGCTTCGGCCGCCTTGACGACGCACGTCGCGCCCGGACGGTGCTTGCTCGAACACATCAGCTCGAGAAGTGCGGCGTTCTCGGTGGCGAAACGGACGTACGCCGTCATCGTGACCCGCACGCGCGAGGGCGGGATCGGCCGCATAGCGGCCGCCGCTCTGGCCACCAAGGGCGCCCATGCCGTCCTCGCCGTGGGCGACCTCGAAAAGGGGCGGGAGGCGGCCGCGTCGAGCCCGGCAGTCCCTCGCGGGCCTCGGAGGCGCCTGACGGTCCACCCTTATAACCGGAATTGGGCATTTCGGTGGACGGTTCGACAGCTAAACGATCACAATGTGCAGGAACTGTGGAGGCGACCGGCAGGGGGTTCCGAGACCCGTGCCGTGCGTCGGCACACGGCGGCCACCGGTACGCACGTCGGAGGCGGCACCCCCCCCTGTACCCGAGTCGATCTGGAGTCGGCGTGACGCCACCCCCCGTTCCCACCCCGCAGCCGGACCCGGCCGACGCCTCCGGCGCCGGCGGTCCCTTCGACGCGGTGCCCGCACTCGACGGGGAGCTGTGTTTCGACGGCGCCACCCTGGAAGCGGCCTCCGGCGACTTCGGCCGCATGGTCCGCCGGTCGCCCGCCGCTGTCCTCAAGCCCGGCTCGGCCGACGACGTGGCCACGATGGTCCGTTACTGCCGGGAGCGCGGAGTGAAGGTCGCCGGGCGCGGTCAGGGCCACTCGACCAACGGACAGGCCCAGGTACCGGCCGGGCTCGTCGTCGACCTCGGCTCCCTCGACGCCGTCGAGATCCGCGACAACACAGCGGTCGTGCAGGGCGGGGTGCTGTGGAGCACCCTGGTCCGCGCCACCCTGCCCCTGGGCCTCACCCCGCCCGTCTTCACCGACTACCTGGAGCTGTCCGTGGGCGGCACGCTGTCCGCCGGGGGTCTCGGCGGGCAGATCGGTCACCACGGCACGCAGGTCGACAACGTCCTCGAACTCGAAGTGGTCACCGGCGAGGGCGAGCTGACCACCTGCTCGCCCACCGAGCGTCCGGACCTGTTCCGGGCCGCCCTCGGCGGCCTCGGGCAGTGCGCGATCATCACCCGCGCCACCCTCGCCCTTGTCCCCGCGCCCCGCTCCGTACGGCTCTACACCCTGACGTACCCGAGCGTCGCCGCGCTCACCGCGCGGGAGGCCGAACTGATCAGGGAAGGCCGGTTCGACTACCTGGTCGGCCAGGTGATGCTCACCCCGGACGGCTGGATCCACTTCATCGAAGCCGCGTCCTACGACGCCACCGCCGCCGACGACGCCCGGCTCACGGACGGCCTGGGATACACCTCGGTCGAGGCCCAGGAAATGGAGTACTTCGACTTCCTCGACCGGATCGCCCCGCTGGTGGACATGCTCAGGTCGAACGGCGAGTGGCAGCGCCCCCACCCCTGGTACGACAGCCTGCTGCCCGCGTCCACCGTGAACGAGGTCGTCACGGAGACGCTGGCCGGCCTCAAGTCCGGCTCCCTCGGCGCGAGCGCGGTCGTCCTCCTGTACCCCGTGCTCACCACCAAGTGCCGGACCCCGCTCCCGGTCATGCCGGACGAGGAACTCGCCTATCTCTTCTCCCTCCTCAAGACCGCTTCCCCCGGAGCGGACTCCGCCGAGGAGATGGTCGCCGCGAACCGCGCCCAGTACGACACCACGGTCGAGGCGGGCGGCACCTGGTACCCGATCGGTTCGGTCCCGCTCACCACGGACGACTGGGTCCGCCACTTCGGCGCCTTCTGGCCCGAGTTCCGCGCCGCCCGCCACCGCTACGACCCCGACGGCATCCTCACGCCGGGCCAGCGCATCTTCTGACCCGAGCGGGGCCCGGTCCGGCACGGGACCGGGCCGGTCGGCGAAGATGGTGGCGTCACCCCGTCCCTCGACACGAGGAGCGTCCGCCCTGATGTCCACCCCCGGTTCCGGTCCCGGTACGAGGCCGCCGACGATCGCCGATGTCGCCAGGGTCGCCGGTGTGTCGCGTACGACGGTCTCGCACGCCCTCAACGGGATCGGCAAGGTCGACCCCCGGACCCGGGAGCGCATCAAGCAAGTCGCCGCGGACCTCGGTTACCGGCCCAACCTGCGGGCCCAGCGGCTGCGGCGCGGGGAGGCGAAGGCCATCGCACTCGCCTCCTCCATGCCGTTCGCGGTGGCGGGCGGACCGTCGCGGCTCGGGTTCTACATGGAGGTCGCGGCCGCGGCCGCCGAGAGCGCCCTCCTGCACGACTACGCGCTGGTGCTCGTACCGCCCGTGCAGTCCGGCTCCGCGCTGTACTCCGTCGACATCGACGGGGCCATCGTCGTGGAGCCCGACGCCGACGACCCGGCGGTCGCCGCCCTCAAGGAACGCGGGCTGCCGTACGTGACGCTCGGCAGGCCCGTGTCACCCGCCGAGGACGTACCGTACGTCGATCTGCGCGGCGGCCTCGTCGCCGAGCTGCTCCTGACCCATCTGCACGAGCAGGGGGCCCGCCGGCCCGCCCTGCTCATCGGCTCCGGCCGACGCCACTCGGCCGTGGACGCGCGCGCCGCCTACGAGCGGCTCGCGGACGAGCACGGCTGGACGCCGCTCGTGGCGACCGCGCCCGAGGCGGGCGGTGAGCAGGCCGGGTACGAACGGTGTGCGGCCCTGCTCGCCGAGCACCCCGGGATCGACGCGGTCTGCGCGATGGTCGACGCCTTCGCTGTGGGCGCGGTCCGGGCGATCCGGGACAGCGGGCGCGCCGTGCCGGACGACGTCATGGTCGTCACCCGGTACGACGGCCTGCGCGCCCGGACCTGCGAACCGCCCCTGACCGCCGTCGACCTGCACCTGGACCGGGCGGCGGCCGACGCGGTGACGCTGCTCCTGGGCCGGCTGCGCGGTGGGGCGGACACCCCCGCCACCGCGCCCGTGCCGACGGTCCCGGAGCCGCGCGTCATCGCCCGCCGCTCGTCGCAGCGAGGTCCGACGGGGGCGTGAGACCCCGGGGTCAGAGGCCCAGGATCAGCAGCGCCCCCGAGACGAGCGCGAAGACGAGCACGAAGAGCCGCATCCGCCGCGCGTCGAGCCGATCGTGCGCCAAGCGGCTCAGCCACGCGCCCGCGGCGATCGCGGGAACGAGGGCGAGCGCCCAGCCGAGGTCGGCCGGCCTCCCCTCCCCCGTCGCGAACAACAGCAGCAGCGAGGCGACTTCACCGACGAGGAAGCACACGGCGACGGTGGACCGCAGCTCCGCCGGCGGCCGGTGCTGGTAGACGAGGGCGAGCGGCGGGCCGCCGACCCCCGTCGCCGTCTCCGTCAGGCCCGTCACCGCGCCCGCGCCCACATAGGCGACGCGGCCCGGCGTGAACGCGGGCGCCGCCAGGCTCACCACGGCCGCGAGCACAGTGGCGACGCCCACGAACAGACCGAGGCTGCGCTCCGGGATCAGCCACAGCAGCGCGAGGCCGCCAGGGGTCGCCGCGAGGCGCGCGGCCGTGATCCAGCCCGCGCCGCGCAGGTCGAGCGAGGACCGTTCACGCCAGGCGACGTACAGGTTGAGCGGGATCATCGACGCCAGGACGAACACGGGGACCAGGCGCGGGTCGAGGATGCCCGCCACCGGGGCGACGATCAGGGCGAAACCGAGTCCGCTGCTGCCCTGGACGAACGCGGCGGCCGTCACGGTGAGGGCGAGGACCGCCAGTGTTCCGGCGGTCACTTCGCGGTCCTCACGGCCCGCGCCACCGTCGATGTCGGATGGACGCGGGTGATGGCGGCGCCGCCCACAGCCCTACGCGCCAGCTCGGCCGCCCGGCGCACGAGGGCGGCCCCGTCCCAGTCGACGGGCCGGCCGCCCCACAGCCGCAGCCGGCCGGCGACGAAGACGGCGGTGATCTGGTCGCGGTTGCCGCGCCGCACCAGCTCCCAGGGCAGGTCCCAGGAGAGCGCGAGTTCCGGGGTGGTGGTGTCGACGAGGAGGAAGTCGGCGGCGAGCCCCTCGGTGATCGCGCCGGTCCGCGCGCCGAGGCCGACGGCGTCGGCTCCGCCGCGAGTCGCGTGCTCCAGCCAGGTCCAGCCGGCGCCGCAGGACGAGTCGCCGGTGGCGAGCCCGTACGCGAGCCGCTGCGCGAACTCGGCCGCGTCGGCGAGCCGGAAGCCGTCGCCGCGCGTGCCGTCGGTACCGAGCCCGAAGCGGATGCCCCGCTCGGCCATCGCGGTGGCGGGCGCGACGGCGTTGCCCTTCCAGGCGCTGGCGACGGGGTTGTAGCTGACGGCGGTGCCGGTCTCGGCGAGCAGGGTGAGTTCGCGCGGGGTGAGGAGGGTGGCGTGCGCGGCGAGCAGGTGGGGGCCGAGCACGCCGAGCCTGTGGAGGTGTCCCAGGGGCCGCAGGCCGTGGCGTACGAGGGAGCGTTCGACCCCTGCCAGGTGCTCGTTGACGTGGATCTGGAGGACCGCTCCGGACTCGGCCGCGAGACGGGCGGTGTGCCGGAGGGTCTCCTCGGTGGCGGCCTCGGGGATGGAGACGGCGAGGGAGGCGTGGATCAGCGGGTCGCCTTCGTAGCGCGCGAGGTGCTTCTCGGCGCTGTCCGGGGCGGACGAGGCCGACGAGGCCGACACGATCTCGCCGTCGGCGTCGTTACGGACCAGGCCGAGGACGCACCGGATTCCGGCGTCGCGCGCCGCGGCGGCCACCACCTCGACGTCGACATCGGCGCGGGTCCCCGCGTCGGCGACGGTGGTGAAGCCGCCGCGCAGGGCTTCGAGCACGGCCAACTTGGCGGCGACGTACGCCGCTTCCTCGTCCAGGGCGCCCTCGAGCGGCACCCACACCCTACGGAAGATCTCCGACGGCTCCCCGAAGGCGAGCGCGGCACCGAAGCTCTGGGTGAGGTGGTGGTGGGAGTCGACGAAGCCGGGCATCAGGAGGTGTCCCGGGAGCGGGACAGGTTCGAGGTGGGGATGGGTGCGCGCCACGTCCGCGAGGGGGCCCACGCGCTGGAAGGACCCGTCGGCGACGACGACCGCGTGACCCTCGGCGGGGCCCTCCGGCAGCAGCACGGCGTCCGGTACGAGCAGGAGGGGCCGGTCCGAACCGGTCAGGGCGTCACGGGTGAGCTTGTTCATCGGTCGCTTTCCGTACGAGGGGAGCCGAGGCGGGCTCCGGTGGGGCGGGCAGAAGTCAGCCGGGCGGCGACGTTCGGCCTGACGTGGTGGAAGAGGACGTTGAGGACGGCGGCGACGAACGCGCCGACGGCGACGCCGCTTTCGAGGAGGATGCGGAGGTTCGGCGGGAAGCCCCCGTACACGCCGGGAACGAGGATCGGGAGCAGTCCGAGCGCGAGGGCGACGGCGCAGATGAAGGTGCTCGTGTGCGTGCCGAGGTCGGAGCGGCCGAGCATCTGCACGCCGAGCACGGTGATCACGGCGAAGACGACCATCGCCGTGCCGCCGACGACCGCCGACGGGATGACGCTGATCGCGCGGGTCACGGGGGCGAGGAACCCGATGGCGATGAGTACGACACCGGCCGCGGCGGTCACGAACCGGCTGCGGACGCCGGTGACGCGGACGATGCCGATGTTCTCGCCGCTGGTGACCATGAGCGGCAGGCCGAAGAAGCCGCCGAAGAGCGAGGTGAGCGCGTCGCCCCGGACGGTCTTGGGGACGTCGGTGCGGGTGTCGATCTCCTTGCCGACGGCCTCCGCGTTGATGACGGTCTGTCCGGTGGCCTCCGCCATGGAGGCGAGGCTGTAGAGCATCAGCGGCAGCGCGGCGACCAGGTTGAACTGGGGCGAGCCGAACGGCATCAGCTGCGGCAGGGTGAGCAGGCCGCCGTCGGTGGCGCCGCCGAGGTCGACGGAGCCGAGAGCTGCGGCGAGGCCGGTGCCGGCCAGGAGGCCGAGCATGACGGCGAGTTGGCGCAGGATGCCGCTGAAAAACAGGTAGAAGGCGACGGTGAAGCCGATGGTGGCCAGGCCGAGGCCGAGGTTGAGGGGGTCGGCGAAGCCCGGCGTGCCGGGGCGTCCGGTGACGAGGACCGCGCCGACCTTCACCAGGTTGACGCCGACGATGACGATCATCGTGCCGATGACGAGGGCCGGGAAGAAGGCCAACAGCCGGGAGAAGACCGGGAGTACGAGGAAGTAGAAGGCCGCGGTGAGGATCACGGCCCCGGTGGCGGTGCGCAGACCGTGCTGTTCGGCGATGGCGAGGAAGAGGATCAGGGGCGCGCCGCCCGGCAGCATCACGAACGGCAGCCGGGGACCGAACTTCCACGGACCGAGGGACTGGATCAGGGAGCCGACCCCGGAGAGCACGAAGGCCGCCGAGAGCAGGTTGACGGTGAGTCCGGGGTCGAGGCGGAGGGTCGCGCTCATCAGGAAGATCGCCGAGATGGGGGTGGCGGCCATGACGAGCACGTGCTGGACCCCGAAGAGCAGGATCCTGCCCAGGGGGCGGGACTGGTCGACGGGGTGGGGGGTCTCGGGGGCGGAGGGCTCGGGGGGCTCGGGGCTGGGGCCCTCGGGGGGCTCGGGGCTGGGGCCCTCGGGGGGCTCGGGGCTGGGGCCCTCGGGGGGCTCGGGGCTGGGGCCCTCGGGGGCGGGGGTCTCGGGTGTCTCAGGAGCTGGGGATCGTCGTTCCGTACCGGGAAGGTGGTGGGGAGTGGACACGTTCGGGCTCCGTTCGGGCGTCGCTGCACGCTCGGATGTCAGCCGCGATCCAGCCCCGGACGGAGGGCCGATGCGATGAGGCCAAATCGATTTGGCCGCCAGTATCCGAGGGCCACCGCCCACCGTCAAGACTCTTAGACTGTCCCCATGAAGATCGAGCCGCGGCTGCTCCCGCGCGTCCCCGGGCAGGAGCCGCCGGCGCCGCTCGCCCCGCCCGCTCCCGACGAGGCGCCGCACGTGTGGCTCGTCCGGGCGCCCGAAGTCGACCTGCCCGCCGAGCGGATGGACGTGCTCGACGCCGGGGAGCTGGCGACCGCGCGGGGGTTCCGGAGCGCCGCGGACCGGCGTACGTACACCGAGGTGCACGTGGGGCTGCGGGTGCTGTTGGGGGCCTACCTCGGGGTGAAGCCCCGGGACGTGCCGCTCGTACGGCGGCCGTGCCCCGAGTGCGGGGAGCCGCACGGGCGGCCCGCCGTCGAGGGCGATCCGCTCCACGTCTCCCTCTCGCACAGCGACGGGCTCGGCCTGCTGGCCTTCGCCGCGAGCCCGGTCGGGGTGGACGTCGAGCGGCTCCCGGAGCCGGCCACGGTCGAGGAGGTCGCGCCGATGCTGCATCCGCGCGAGGCGGAGGAGTTGGCCGGGTACGCGGCGGCCGACCGACCTCGCGCCTTCGCCCGGACCTGGGCGCGCAAGGAGGCGTATCTGAAGGGCCTCGGCACCGGCCTCGCCCGCGGGCTCGCGCTCGACCACGTCGGCTCGGCCGAACCGTGCGAGGCCCGGCTGCCGGGCTGGCGGATCGCCGACGTCCCGGTCGACCCCACGCACGCGGGGGCCGTGGCCGTACGGAGCTGAGCGCGCGGGCGCGTGCCGAACGGCTTGTGCGATACGCCAGAATGACGGGATGACCAGCAACGACGTGGGTGGAGAGCAGATCTGGAACCCGCAGCGCCTGCGCAGCGGGAACGAACGGTTGCTGCTCGGCCTGCTGCGCTCCGGCGGGCCGGCCTCCCGGGCCCAGCTCGCCCGGACCACCGGCCTGTCCAAGCCCACGGTCTCCAGCGCCCTGGCCTCGCTCGAACAGGCCGGGCTCGTCAGGGAAGCCGGTGTCCACGCGCCCGAACGCGGCCGGACCGCCGTGCTCTACGCTCCGGATCCGACCGCCGGCTACGCGCTCGGCATCGACATCGGCCGGGCCTGGCTCCGCGTCGCCCTCGCCGACCTCGACGGCACGGTCGTGGCCCGTACGGAGGTGCGCAACCAGGCCCGTACGTCGGGCCCGATGGCGGACCTGGTGGTCGCCACCGCCCGGCAGCTCGTGGGGAGTTCCGGTGTCGCGCCGGACAAGATCGTGCAGGCGGTCGTGGGCACGCCCGGCGTGTACGACGAGGAGCTCCGGCGGGTCCGGTTCGCGGGCAACCTGCCCGGCTGGGGGCGCCCGGGGCTCTTCGACCGGATGCGCGAGGGGCTCGGCCTGCCCCTGGCCGTCCACAACGACGCCAACCTCGCGGCGCTCGGCGAGTACACCGTCGGGGCCGGCGCGGGCAGCAGGCTCTTCGTGTACCTGATGATCGGCACCGGTCTGGGCATGGGCGTGGTGAGCGAGGGCCGGCTCTTCACCGGCGCCCACGGCGGCGCGGGCGAGATCGGCTTCGTGCCGTGGCCGGGACGCCAGGGCCCGGGCACCCTGGAGGGGCTCGTCTCGGGCGACGCGGTGGTCGCGGCCGCGCGGGACCGCGGCATGACCGGGGACCTCAGCGCGAAGGACGTCTTCGACGCGGCCCGCTCGGGCGACCCGGCGGCCGTCGAGGCGGTCGAGCTGGAGGGCGAGCGCCTCGCGCACACGGTGGCCGCCGTGTCCGCGGTGCTCGACCCCGACCTCGTGGTCCTCGGCGGCGGCGTCGGCCACAGCGCGGATCTGCTGCTGCGTACCGTACGGAGCACCCTGCGGGCGATCACCCCGATCCGCCCCAGGGTCGCCGCGAGCCACCTCGGCGAGGACGCGGTACTCCACGGCGCCCTGGCGATCGCCCTGGACACGGCGCGGGACGTCGTCTTCGAACGCCGCCCGCACTCCTAGGGCCGGGCGGCCCTCAGCCCCAAGTACGGGAGCAGAGCACCAGCCGGTAGCCGTCCGGGTCGGCGATCGTCACGCCGTGCTCGTCCCAGTAGGGGTTGTGCGCCGCGACACGCGTACCGCCGGCAGCCGAAAGCCGGTCGATCAGCGACGCGTCCGCGGGCTTGCCGAGGTAGAGCACGAACAGGTCGTCCACCGTGGGCGTCGGCTCCAGCGGGCGCTCCGGGTCGTGGGTCAACTCGAAGTGCCAGGGCCCGTCCTGCGGCCCGACCATCAGCAGGTCGTGCTCGCCCGGGACGCGTTCGGTCGTCCGCCACAGCACGTCGAGGCCGAGGCCGTCGACGTAGAACCGCTCGGCGGCGGCGAGGTCCCTGGAGGGCCTGGCCACGCGGACGTGCGTGGTGGGGTCGATCACGCCGAGGCCTCCAGCGCCGCGCGCCAGGCCGGGCTGTCGACGTAGTGGTTGTCGTACCGCTCGGCTGACGCGGCGATCTCCTTCGGGTCGGCCTCGCCGCGCATCACGCGGCCGAGCAGCCGCAGGTAGTCGAAGCGGCCCATGCCGGGCGTGAAGACGAAGAGGACGTCCGCCTCGCAGCCGGGCGCGGCGGCGAAGGCGTGCGGGGTGTGGGGCGGCACGGCGAGGAAGTCGCCCGCCTCCAGGACGGTGACCTCCTCCCCCACAAGTACCTGGAGGGAGCCGCTGATCACGAAGAACAGCTCGGTCGCCTTGGTGTGGAAGTGCGCGGGCGCGCCCACGGCGCCCTTGGCGAAGCTGGACCGGTAACTGGTGAAGCCGTCGGCCGTGCCGTCCGAGTCGGCGAGCAGGGTCATCACGCTGCTCGGGTCGGCGCAGGTCTCGGCCTCCGCGTGCCGGGTCAGCACGGGCGGGAAGGGCGCGGCGGACGGCGTCTCGTGGGAGGTGTTCTGAGTCATGATCCGGACTTTACGATCATGAACAGGCTCCTGACCAGGCCTGTCGCGCCCCGGACGCGAGGGTGCGAAATGAACTCGGCATGAACGCCGGGTTGAGCCAAGAGACCGTACGAAGGTCACACTTTGACGATCGGTCACCTGTTCGTGCCCGGTGCTAAGATCACCACGCTTGCGGAGCGGTGGATGGGTGCAAGACGACATCTCCGACCACGGCGACCCTCCGGACGGTACCCCGGACACGGAAGGAAGCCGGGCCACCCGCATTGACGGAGTTCAGCAAAGACCGTCAGTCGCCTGAAGAGAGTCCTATGACGTATTACGCACAGAACCCGGTCCTCTGGGTCCTCCTGGCCGCCACCATTGGCGCCGTCGCCGTCATCGTTCGCCAGCGCAAGGCGATTCGGACCTTACGGCAGGGGACCGAGGAGCTCAAGGCACATTACTCCGAATTGGAGAACAGCTACACGAAGTCCGTCGAGGACGAGAAGGACCGCGCCCAGGAATCGACGAAGTCGGTCCTGAAGTCCGCCATGCGGACGCTCCAAGGCCTCGCCGCCGAGCAGCAGTTGGTCATCTCCGGACTGCAGAACAAGTACGGTGACTCGGTCATTCTCCGGGACCTCCTGGAAATCGACCACACCAACTCGCAGTTCGGCCGGCGCGCCCAGTCGATCGCCGTGCTCTGCGACGGCTGGCTCGGCCGGCACCGCGAGATCGCCTCGGTGTACGACGTGGTCCGCAGCGCCCAGGGCCGTATCCGCCACTTCCGGCGGGTGGAGATCCTCTCCCAGGTCGATTTCGGCATCACCAGCCGCGCCGTCGAACCGGTGGCGCTCGCGCTCGCCGAGCTCCTCGACAACGCGACCAGCTATTCCAGCCCGGACACCGTGGTCGAGATCAATATCCGTACCGTGCCCAAGGGCATTTGCATCGTCGTCGACGACGCCGGTGTCGGTATGAACGACGAGGAACGGGTCAGGGCCGAGAAGCTTCTGTCCACCGAGCGGGTGTCCGGTGTCTCCGGACTCGGCAGCCCGCCGCAGTTCGGTTTCGCCGTGATCGGTGTGCTCTGTGAGCGCTTCGGATTCGAGGTGTCCGTGGATTCCAGTTCGCCGTACGGAGGCGTCCGCGGCGTCCTCCTGCTTCCGCACGACCTGCTCACCGGAATGCCGGAGAGGAAGGCCCCGCAGCCGGTCGCCCCGGCCGCCGCGGTGCCGGAGCCGAGCGGCCCCGCACCCGTGGTGGCTGCCGCGGCCACCACCGACGACGGTCTGCCGAAGCGCCGCCGCAAGCGGCCGATGACGATCGTGAGCGGCGGCGATCAGTCCGCGCCCGCTCCGTCGCGCTCCGGCGCGGAGACCGCCGCGATCATGGGGGCCTTCCAGCGGGGCACGCAGTCCGGACGGGCCACCCGGCCGGAGTCGGCGGATCAATCGAGCAGCACACGTGATGCGAGCAGCGAAGGGCATGAGGTCTCGTGAACGACGATCTGTCATGGATGCTTGACAGCGCCTTGGAGATACCCGGGGCGCTGCACGCGGTCCTGGTCTCCGCGGACGGTCTGCTGATGGCCCGGACCAAGGCGTTCGGGAAGGACAACGCGGACACGGTCGCCGCCGCGATGAGCGGCATGCAGTCGCTCAGCCGTTCGCTCGGCTTCTTCGTGGAGCCGGGACGCTTGCAGTGGCGTCAGACGCTGGTCGAGTTCGACGGCGGCTGGGTCTTCCTGATCTCCGCGGGCGAGGGTGCCTACCTCGGCGTCTCGGCCTCGCCCGACGTCGACATGCAGGACATCACCTTCCGTATGCAGCAGCTCGTCGGCCAGCTGGGCAAGGCCCTGACGACGCCGCCGCGCGAGAACCTCGGCGCCCGCTCATGAGCCGCTACGACGAACGGGAGCCGGAGTCGGCGGAGTTAGTCCGTCCCTACGTCATCACCAAGGGACGTGGCCTGCCCGACGAGGAGCAGCTGTCGCTGGTGACGCTCGTCACCGCGTCGGCCGACCACCAGCAGCGCCCCACCCGGCTCTCGCCGGAGGAGCAGAGCATGTTGGACCTGTGCACCGCCGGCTATCTCTCGGTCGCCGAGGTCGCGGGGCACTCCAAGCTGCCGATCGGCGTGGTCAGGATCCTCCTCTCCGCCCTCACCGAGGGCGGATATCTCATCACCCGCCCTCCCGTGCAGCGTGCCGCGCTCGCGGACCGTGACATCCTCGAGGAGGTACTGAATGGTCTCCGCGCCAAGTTTGGGTGAGCAGGCGTACGTGCGCGACGGCGCCACGCAGACCGCCGTCAAGATCCTCGTCGTCGGCCACTTCGCCGTCGGCAAGACCACGTTCATCGGTGCGATCTCGGAGATCCCTCCGCTGACCACCGAGGAGACGATGACGCGCGCGGCCGAGTCGTTCGACGACCTCAAGGGCGTCCGGTCCAAGACCACCACCACGGTGGCCATGGACTTCGGCCGGCTGACGATCAGCGAGCGGGTCGTCCTCTACCTGTTCGGAACGCCCGGTCAGCAGCGCTTCGTCCAGATGTGGGAGGACATGGCGCGCGGCGCGCTCGGCGCGCTTGTCCTCGTCGACCCCGAGCGGCTCGCGGACTCCTTCGGCGTGATCGACCTGATCGAGCAGTACGGGCTCAACTACGCGATCGCCGTCAACCACTTCGACGGGACCCCCGACCGTGAGGAGCGCGCGCTCCGCGAGGCGCTCGACCTGCTCGACGACACCCCGATCGTCACCTGCGACGCGCGCGACGAGAAGTCGTCCGCCGACGCGCTGATCACCCTCGTCCGGTACCTGCTGGACCGCGCTCACTAGAAGCAGAGAGAAATCATGGACGCTCGATCCACCGCACCCGTACCCCCGCCCGGGTGCCCCGCGCACGCCGACGGCGGCCGGGTCCCGCTGTACGGGCCGGAGTTCCAGGCCGACCCGGACGCGTACTACGCGTACTTGCGCCACTTCGGGCCGACCGCTCCCGTGGAGCTGGCCCCCGGGGTGGAGGCCACCCTCGTCACGGACTACGCGACGGCCCTCCAGCTCCTCCAGGACTCGGGCAGCTTCCGCAAGGACTCGCGCCGCTGGCGGCACCTCAACGAGGGGCTCATCAGCCCGGACAACCCGGTCGTGCCCGTCCTCGCGTACCGGCCCAACTGCATGTTCAGCGACGGGGCCGAGCACCTGCGGCTGCGCCAGGCGGTCACGGACAGCATGGCCCGGGTCGACGTGCGCAAGCTGAGCCGGACCACGGAGCAGGTCTCCGCGTACCTCATCTCGCAGTTCGCCGCCCGCGGCTCCGCCGACCTGCTCGGCGACTACGCCAAGCAGCTGCCGCTCCTCGTCTTCAACGAGCTGTTCGGCTGCCCGGCCGACGTGGGCGACCGCATGCTGTTCGGCATCACCGGCATGTTCGACGGCGTGAACGCCGAGCGCGCCGTCGAGGTGCTGTTCGGGGCCGTCGGCGAACTCGTCGCGCTGAAGCGTGCCAGGCCCGGGGACGACGTCACCTCGTGGCTGATGGAGCACCAGGCGAGGCTGACCGACGAGGAGATGGTCCATCAGCTCGCTCTCCTGCTGGTGGCGGGCAACGAGCCGCTGCGGAACCTCATCGGCAACACCCTGCACCGGCTGCTCACCCATGACGCGTACGCCCACAAGGGCGGGCTGATCGACGAGGCGATCGACGACACGCTGTGGGAGAACCCGCCCATGCCGAACCTCGCGCCGCACTATCCGGCCGCCGACATGGAGTTCGCCGGGCAGAAGCTGCACGCGGGCGATCTCGTGCTGGTCAGTTTCGCGGCCGCCAACACCGGTCCCGCGCTGACGGCCGCGCGCCAGTCCGGCAGCAACCGGGCCCATCTGGCGTGGAGCGCGGGCCCGCACGCGTGCCCGTCCAAGGACCCCGCCCGGCAGATCACGGTCATCGCCATCGAGAACCTCCTCAACCAGCTCGCGGACGTCGAACTCGCGGTGCCGGAGGAGAGCCTCGTCTGGCGTCCGGGCCCGTTCAACCGCGGCCTGGCCACGCTGCCCGCCCGGTTCACACCGGTCGAGACCGTACGCCGGGGCGGCGCGCAGGCCCACCCCGAGGCGTCGGCCCGGCCGGACCCCGAGCAGGCCGAGGAGGGGCGCAAGCGCGGCGGAATGTGGAGCCAGTTCCTCAACTGGCTGGCGAAGTGATGGACACCACTCCGCTTGGAACTCCCGCCATCGCATGAGCGTTCAACCACCGGGGTAGTGAGCACGGCGAATATTCTGGCGTGCTCATGAGGAGAGTAGATCCCGTGGAACCGATGTCCGTCGATGCCGGTTTTGCTCGCAGACCCCTCTCGGTCGGCCCCCTCGATACCCGCCCCTCCGGGCGGGTATCTTCTTGCGCCCTCCCGCGCCACGCGGAGACGCTCGGCGGTCACACGGCGCGCCAGCTCCTGCGGCTGTGCGAGACGGCGGGGTTGAGCGGGCCCGACTCCGCGGCGTACGCCCGGACGCTGCTCACCCTCCTTGGACCGATGGGCGAGCGCCCGCTCGATCTGCCGGCCCCGGACGACTCGTTCGTCGCGGACGACCACACCCCGGTGGAGTTCTCACTCGCCTTCACCTCGGACGCCGCGCCGACGCTGCGGGTCGTCCTCGAACCGGGGTGCGGTGCCCCCGACCTGGCGAGCAACGGCCGTACGGGCCTTGAGGCCGTCCGCGACATGGCGCGACGCTGGGGAATCGACACCGGGCGCCTCGACCAGCTGGAGGACCTGTTCTTCCCGCCCGACCCGCGGGGCCCGCTGGCGCTCTGGTGCGCGCTGGAGATGGTCCCGGGCGGAGTACCCAGGGTCAAGGTGTATCTGAACCCGGCGGCGTCCGGGCAGGAACGTTCCGCCGAAACGGTACGGGAGGCCCTGCGCCGACTCGGTCACCGCCAGGCCTTCGCGGCGCTGCCCGAGGGCGATCGCCATCTGTTCTTCGCCCTCGACCTGGGTGACTGGAACGAGCCCCGGGCGAAGGTCTACCTCGCGCACCACGACATGTCGGCCGAGGAGGCCGCGAACCTGTCCCGTGTGGACGGCGGGCCCGGGCCGGCCGAGATCGCGTCGTTCTTCCGCACGATGGCCGGCCACGACCCCGACGGGGCCGAGTCCGCGGCGGGGCGGGACCCGCGGCTCGACCTGCGCCCCGTCCAGTCCTGCCACTCCTTCACCGAGACGGCGACCGGCCGGCCGAGCGGCTTCACCCTCTACATACCGGTCCGCGACTACGCCCGGCACGACGGCGAGGCCCTCGACCGGGCGCTTGCGGTCCTCGGCCGGTACGGCATGGACCCCACCCCGCTGCTGCGTTCGCTGTCCGCCGTGACCGCGCGGCGACTGCGGGACGGCGTGGGCCTCGTCGCGTACGTGGGGCTCGCCCACCAGGAGGGCCGGCCGACGCGGGTGACGACCTACATCTCCTCGGAGGCGTACGAGGTCAGGCCGCCCGCCATCAGGGGAGTACCGTCTCCCCGGTCCCGGCCCTGATCCGGACGAAAGGCTCTAGGCGTCCTGCGGCTCGCGCAACTCCCGTAGATAGGCGGGGATGTCGACCTGGACGGAGGCGCCCTGGCTGGGGCCGTAGCGTTCCTCGACCTCCTTCAGGTACAGGTCGATCTCGTCGCGCATGACGCCCTCGGCCGGCAGGGGTTCGGCGCCGTCGACGGCCCGGGCCACCCACCGCGCCTGGGCCTCCACCAGGCGCGTGATGGAGCCCACGGGCCGGATCAGGCCGACGAAGTAGAGGCCGGGGCGGCCGGGTGCGACCATCCGCCGGTACAGCCGGACCTGACCGTGCGGCCCGTCCGTCGGGCACCCGGCCGGCAGGAACGGGAAGGCCATGCGGAAGCCGGTGCAGTAGACGATCGCGTCGGCCTCCTCCACGGTCCCGTCGGTGAAGGTCACCCGGTCGCCGTCCAGGGACGCGATCTCGGGCCTGGGGGTCACCCCACCGTGCCGTATGCGGCTGAGGATCTCGTCCGAGATGGTGACGGCCGAGGAGAAGAGCGGGTGGTCGGGTTCGGGCAGGCCGTAGTCCGACAGCCGCCCGCGGGCCACGAGCAGGGCCTGCCCGATGAAGGCGCGCTTCTCGGGCATGGTCATCTCGCCCCACCACGGCGCGTCGGCGATCAGGTCCACGGACATGCCGAAGAGCTGCTTGGGCACGATGTGCAGCGCCCGTCGGACGGACAGCGACGTCCGCGCGGCGTGCCGGGAGAGGTCCGCGGCGATGTCCACGCCCGAGGCCCCCATGCCCACGACCACCACCCGCTGACCCGCGAAGTCGGCGCCGTCGCGGTAGTCCATCGAGTGAAGGATCGTTCCGGCGAAGGAGTCGGAGCCCGGCGGCAGCGGATTCGGCGGCAGCGCCACCGTGTTGTGCCCGGAGGCGACGATCACCTGCGCGAACCGACGTTCGGTCTCCTGACCCCGGGCCTGGCGGCTGGTGACCGTCCAGGCGCCGTCGCCGTCCTGTCGTACGGCGAGCACTTCTGTCCGCAGCTCCACCCGGTCGAGCAGCCCGGCCCACTCGGCGAACGACCGCAGATAGGCGGCGACATCAGCATGCCCGGGGTACAGGGGGAAAGCGTCCGGCATCGGGAAACCGACGAAGGCCGTGAGCTGCTTGGAGCTGTTCAGGTGCAGCGACCGGTAGCCGGGCCCCGGCTCGCCCGCCGCCGTCTGCCGCCACAGCCCACCGACGTCCGGTGCCTGCTCCAGGCAGACGAAGTCGACGCCTCGGCCCGCCAGCGCGTGCGCGGTCGCCAGACCCGAGGGGCCCGCGCCGATGACGCACACGGTCGCGGTGCGGGGAGCGCCACCGGTCTGCGACCCGCTCAAGGAACCCTCCACAGAACACCATCCGTCCTCGCACGGGCAACGACGGCCGCCGCTGCCCCCGGGACCCTGCCCGGAAAGATCACGATACCGACCAGGATTTCGATACCGGCCGCCGAGGGGCGGGCACGGATCGTGGCGACGGGGCGGGGCGGGTACGGGGCGGCGCAGGGCGGCAACGGCGTTGTGCCGTATGCGAGAACGTCACGAAAAAGCCTTCTCCGGGTTACACGGTCATCCCCTCCCCCGTGCGATTCTCCCGCTTGCACGTCGTCAACACGCGTAGATCACGGCGGTGTTGAGCCCACCCACCCGGTTCCGCGCGTGCCGTCCCCCACGAGAGGCCCCCCATGTCCGTTATACGCACTGGCAGATGGAAGTCCGTGGCCGCGGCGATATCCGCCGTCCTCGTCGCCCTCACGGTTCCCACGGTCGCCGCCACCCCCGCGAGCGCCACGACCACCGCGTACGACAGCACGTACTACAAGAACGCGATCGGCAAGACCGGTCCGGCCCTGAAGTCCTCGCTGCACACGATCATCAAGAGCCAGACGAAGATCTCGTACGACGCCGTCTGGAACGCGCTCAAGGCCACCGACCAGGACCCGAACAACAGCGCCAACGTGATCCTGCTGTACAGCGGCACCTCGCGCAGCAAGTCCCTCAACGGCGGCGCCGTCGGCAACTGGAACCGCGAGCACGTGTGGGCCCAGTCGCACGGCAACTTCGGCACCTCGGCAGGACCCGGCACCGACCTGCACCACCTGCGTCCCGCCGACGTACAGGTCAACAGCATCCGCGGCAACAAGGACTTCGACAACGGCGGCAGCGCGGTCAGCGGCGCGCCCGGCAGCTACACGGACGCCAACTCCTTCGAGCCGCGCAACGCCGACAAGGGCGACGTGGCCCGCATGATCCTCTACATGGCCGTCCGCTACGAGGGTGACGACGCCTGGGCGGACCTGGAGCCCAACGAGTCGACCTCCAACGGCAGCGTCCCGCTGCACGGCCGGCTCTCGATCCTGAAGCAGTGGAACGAGCAGGACCCGCCGAGCGCCTTCGAGGAGCGGCGCAACGACCTCATCTTCGGCACCTACCAGGGCAACCGGAACCCGTTCATCGACCACCCCGAGTGGGTCGAGGCGATCTGGTAGAGCACAGCTCCGCAGACGGACCGCTGAGCCTCGCCCCCAGGCGGGCGGGGCTCAGCCCCTTGGCCGGGCGAAGCTCAGCCCCCTGGCGGAAGCGCCCTGCCCCAGTTGGGCGCGTCTCGCCCGATGTGCGGAGTGTTCGACCGGTTCGCGGCGGGCTTCCCGCCATAGTGCCGGGCATGACACAGACACCCTCCCCGAGGCGTCGGCGCACGCGTGCGGCCGCCCGCACGGCCCTCCTCTGCGCCGCCCTCCTCGGCCTCACGGCCCCGACGACCGTCGCCTCGCCCGCTCCCGCGCCCGGCAAAGGCCCGGACGGCCGCGGCGGAAGCGACTGCGTGCGGACCGAGCACACGCGCGACCCGCGGGCCCGTGAGGTCATGGAGATCGCCCGGAAGGCCAAGAACGACCTCGCTCTGAACTCCGTGGAACTGAAGGTCACCGTCGACGGGCGCGAGGTCGTCACTGAGGCACTCGGCCAGTCCATGACCGGGGTCCCGGCCGAGCCTGACATGCACTTCCGCGCGGGTTCCGTCGCCTTCGCCCACATCGCCACGGGCCTTCTCCAGCTGGTCGAGGAGAAGAAGGTCCGGCTCGACGACACCGTGGAGCGCTGGCTGCCCGATCTCCCCAAGGCCGAGCAGATCACCCTGCGCATGCTGGCCTCCAACACCACCGGCCTGCACGACTACGTCACCGACCCGGCGTTCGGGGCGGAGCTGGAGGCCCATCCGTTCAAGCAATGGACCCCGGCGGAGCTGCTCGCCTTCCCCCTCAAGCACTCGTTCTGGTACGAGCCGGGCACCAGCTGGAGCTACTCGCACGCCAACTACCTGCTCCTGATCGCCGCGATCGAGAAGATCACGGGCGCTCCGATCGACACGTTCATGAAGGAGCGGGTCTGGAAGCCCCTGGGGCTCCGCGAGACGCGGAGCAACCTCACCCCGGACATCCCGCGCCCGGTCCTGCACGCCTTCACCTCCGACCGCGGGCTCTACGAGGAGTCCACCTTCTGGAACCCGTCGTGGACCACCGCCCCCGGCGCGGTCATCACCACCGACGTCTGCGACCTGGCCCGTTCGGCACAGGCCGTCGGCAGCGGTGAGCTTCTGTCACCCCGCTCGTACCGCACCCTGCTCAACCCGGGCACGGTCGGCCTGGGCGGAGCGAGCGAGACCTGTCCCGCCTCGATCTGCCTGAAGCAGACCGAGGCCGCGCACTTCGGCCTCGGCGTCATCGTGGTCAACGGATGGGTGGTGCAGAACCCGTCGTTCTCGGGGTACCAGGCGATCCAGGCGTACCTCCCGTCGAAGCGGCTCGCCATCGCGGTCTCCGCGACCAAGACGGCGACCACGCCCGACGGCAACCAGGCCGAGGTGGTCGCGCAACGCATCGCGGCGAAGCTCGCCCCGGGCACTCCCCTGGCGATCGACTGACCCACGCTCGAGGCGCGGGCCCGGCGCCCTGGTAGGACCCGCCGAACCTCGGGACCGGAATTCCGGTGGATCCGGTCCCGACGGCGTTCACCTGACGGAGGGTCCCGTCGGGCAGCATGGGCACCATGAACTCGGAGCAGCCGCCGCCTCACGAAGAGAACGTCGCCCACCCCGCCACCCTGGTGCACTCGGCCGACGTCATGAACGCGAAGACGACCCTCCTCGAACTCCTCGGGCGCACCGGCGTACCCGCGGACGAGGCCGGGCGGCTGCTCGCGCTCGTCGAGGCGGGCGCCCTCGCGCAGGCGCACGGCGACATCGCCGGGATCGAGGCCGGCGCCCCGGCGGGCAAGGGGCAGCGTTACGACACCGGGTGGCACGACTGCGCCCGGACGGCCGGCGCCGCGCTGCTCCGCAGGGCCGACCACGCCGTACGGGAGGCTCTCGGCCCGGACGCGCCGGTCCCCGACACCGCGCACGTCCACCCTCCGGTCGCGGGGGTGGACGTGGCGCGGGCGAAGGTGGCGGTGACCCCGCTCTACCTCACGTTCACCCACGTTTCGGACCTCGACCCCGAGGTGTCGGACGACGTCCTTGTCGCCGTCCTCGGCACGATGAGCACCGCCGAGCGGGCCGGGTACGCGGGCCGGCTCGCGGAGTTCACCGAGGAGCGGCGCGCCCGGCTGGCCCTGCTGTACGCGGAGTACGGGCCGGGCAGCGATGTCTCCATCCACGGCCGCTACTCCCTCCTGCACTCCCCCAGCAGCGTCGCCGTGCTCGAACGCCTCGTCGCGGCGCCGTCCGCGCTGCGGGAGGAGTGGGACCTCGGGGAGCTGCCCCCGGTCTGGCTGGAGGGGCTATCGAAGGCCTGGGAGGCTCAGCCGGGCGGCTGACGCCCGTCGGCCGCCCGGACGTCCGCAGGACCTGAGGCCCAGCTCACGCCCGGCTCGGGGCCCGAGCGGCCGGAGCGGTGGGCGAGCGCGGCGAGGGCGGTGACGAGGGAGGCGAGGCCTCCGACGACGAAGCAGGCCCTGGCTCCCCACTCCGCCCCGATGAAGCCCACGATGAGCGCGCCGATCGGTGTGGAGCCCTGGAGGATGAGGGTGTAGAGGGCGAGCACCCGGCCCCGGTAGCGGGGGTCACTGCCTAGCTGGACGCGGTGGTTGGCGGCCTGGGCGAAGTACATCGAGGCGCCGCCGGTGAGGAAGAGCAGGACCACGGCGGCCGGAAAGCCCGGCGCCCAGCCGGCCGCCGTCTCCAGGACGGCGAAGACGAGGGCGGAGCCGGTGACGAGCCGCCCCGACGGCCGGGACCTGCGGGCCGTGGTGAGGAAGGCGGCGGCCAGCGAGCCGGCCGCGAAGGCCGTGGTCAGCAGGCCGAAGGAGGTCGCGTCGGCGTGGAACACGGTCTTCGCGAGCAGCGGCAGCGTGAGCTGGAAGTTCAGCCCGAAGAGGCTCACGCCGGCGACCAGGGCGAGCGGCACCACTAGGTCGGGGCGGCCCCGCACATGGCGCAGGCCGTCGACGACCCGGGTGCGGCCGGGCGGGGCGGCGGCGCGCTGGATCTCTCCCGGGCGCATGCGTCGCAGGGCGAGCACGGTAGCGGCGTAGCTGAGCCCGTTGATCAGCAGGACCCAGCCGGTTCCGTACGTGGAGATGACGAGTCCGGCGACGGCGGGGCCCGCGACCCGGGCCACGTTGAAGTACGCGGCGCTCAACGCCGAGGCGTTGGGCAGGAGCTCCGGGCCGACCAGCTCGCCGACGAAGGACATCCGGGTGGGCACCTCGACGGCGTTGACCAGGCCCAGGGCGCACGCGAAGACGTAGATGTGCGCGAGGCCGGCGGTCCCGGTGAGGACGAGGACGGCGAGGGCGAGCGCGAGCAGCCCGGAGACGAGGTTGGCGCCGGTCAGCAGGGCCCGCTTGTCGTAGCGGTCGGCGAGCCTCCCGCCGTACAGGGTGAGGAGCAGCATCGGGGCGAACTGCAGCGCGGTGACGGTGCCGAGGGCGGTCGCGGAGTCGTCGGTCAGCTCCAGGACGAGCCAGTCCTGTGCGACCACGGACATCCAGGTGCCGGCGGCGGAGACGACCTGCCCGGTGGCGAAGAGGCGGAAGTTACGGACCCGCAGGGCCCGGAACGGATGGGTGGACGCCGCCGGGTCCGTGGTCTTCTCCATGCCGGCCCGTCCTCTCCTTCACGGCTGCTTCACGGCTCCTTCAGGGCTCTGCCGCGACGTCAGGTGCGGTCGTCGGTGGAGAAGCGCGGGCAGGAGGCGACGACCACGAAGGGCCACAGCGACTGCAGACAGGTCACGAGGCGTTCGGCGGCGCCGGGAGCGCCCTGGCGGTGCGTCTCGATCAGGTACCAGAGCGCCCCGAGGCCCATCAGGGCGGTGGCGGCGAGCGCGGGCGCGAGCCGCAGGCCCCAGGGGGCGGCTCGGCCGCGGTGGGCGGCCAGGATCGGCCAGAGGGCCAGGAGGGCGAAGCCGAGCGCGGCGGCCGAGCCGTGGCGCAGGGACCCTCCGCTACTGGGTGTCGGGAGCAGGGCCACCGCCAGGGACGCCACCCCACCGGCCGCGAGGGCGACCCGTCCGGCGGGCGCGGCCGGGCGCAGCCCCCAGGCGGTCAGCAGATGGCAGACGCCCAGGGCGAGCAGGGCACCGGTCATCACCCAGAACCCCTCGGCCCCGTAGGCGGCCAGGACGCTGATGTTCTGGGTGGCGGGGTCGTAGCCGGACCCCTCAAGGCGTGCCGCGAGCACCCAGCCCCCGGCCAGCAGGAGCGGCGCGCACCCTGAGGAGACCAAGGCCCACCGTGGAACAGGTCGCATCCGCCCACCGTAAGCCGATCGGTCGCCGCCGCCACGTGGACGCGGACGGGCCGGAGTCCGAACGGGTGGCACCTGCGGACCGGGTACCCCGCGCGGCGAAGGTCGCACGGGTGGCGCTGCGGACCGAACCCGCCGCGGCGAGGATCAGACGGTCACCTTGCGGTGGAACCAGCCGTGGAACTCCTCGTCCTCGGCTCCGGCGGCCGACGCCGGCCGCAGCGCGGCCCGCTCCAGCGCCTTCTCCGCCTCCGCCCGCCAGGTCTCCGCGTCGGCGCGCGGCGGGGGCACGTACGCGCCCCGCTCGGGAGCGTCGGCGGCGGCGCCGAAGAAGTCGCCGCCCTTGCGCCGGACGTCGTCCGTCCCCCACGCGCGTCCGGGGCCGGTCCTGTCCACCTTCCGCAGGTGGGGGATGTGCTTGGCGCAGTGGATGTACGCCTCCTCGACGGTGACCTCCACCCACGCCTGGGCGCGCCGGCCCGGCACGGAGTCGACGGGCAGCCCGGCGTGGGCTCGGCGCATGGCGTCGTCCGGCACGATCCGGGCCCGGCCGTTGACATGGAGGCCGATGCGGTCCTGGAGGAAGTCCATCATGAGGATGCCGACGTGGGCGTTCTCCTCGATGTTGCCGAGGCTGGCGTGCACGCCGTTGCCCCGGTACTCCGGATACGCGAGTGTCCGGTCGTCCAGGACGTGGAGGAAGCCGGGCGGCCCGGCCCGGAAGGTGTTGTCGCACTCCCCGTGCCGGTCGGCGGTGGCCAGGAAGAACATCTCCTGGCGCGCCACGAACTCCCGCATGCGCGGGTTGAGCCGGTCGAGGACCTGCTCGTCGTAGAACTTGTCGGCCCGCTCACCGGTCCCCATGCGCTGCTGGACCTGGTGTTCGCCGGCGCTGCCCGGGCGGGTGGTGCGGACCGGCGTCGGCCGCCGGTGCCCGGTCTCTTCGAAAGTGCTCAATTCCGTGCCCCGACCAGTTCTTCGATGGAGTCGTGCCGTATGCGGTGGGTGGGGATGCCGATGCCGAGCAGCGTGTCGACGCCGCACCGGATCATGCCGGGCGGTCCCGAGAGATAGGCGTCGTACGTGTGCCACGGGCCGTACTGACAGACCGCGTCCGGGAGCTGGCCGCACAGCTGCCCTTCGAGGCCGTCGTCGACGACCGGGCGGACCGAGAGCCAGGGGTGCGACTGCTGGAGCCGGAGCATGGTGTCGATGTCGTACAGGTCGTGGTCGTGTCTCGCCCCGTAGAAGACCTGGACGGAGCGCCGTCTGCCGTGCTGGGCGACGTCCTCGACGAGGGCCTTGATGGGCGCGATGCCGGTGCCGCCGCCGAGGCAGAGCAGCCCGTTGTCGGTGCTGTGGTCCACGGTCATGGAGCCCGTGGGCGCGCCGAGGCGGATGACATGGCCCGGACGGGCCCGGTGCACGAGGGCGTTGGAGACCCAGCCCGCCGGGACGGCCTTGACGTGGAAGGAGAGCAGTCCGTCGGAGCGCGGCGCGGAGGCGAAGGAGTAGTGCCGCCAGACGCGCGGCCACCAGGGGGTCTCCAGGGCGGTGTACTGCCCGGCGAGGAAGGGGTAGGGCTGGTCGGGACGGACCGTCACGACGGCGATGTCCCGGGTCCGCATCTCGTGGGCGACCACCTCGGCCTGCCACCAGGCGGGGGCGCGCAGTTCGTCCTCCGCCGCCGCGTCGATCATGATCTGGGAGATCGCGGTGTAGGCGCCGATCCAGGCCGCCTCGGTGCGAGGTCCCCAGCTGCGCGGGGCGTAGCGGGCGAGGGCGCCGATGAGGCACTCGCCGACGGCCGGGTAGTGCTCGGGCTGCGTCCCGTACTTGCGGTGCCCCCGGCCGAGCCGGGTGAGGTACGCGGTGAGGGTGGCGGCGTCCTCGACATGGGTCGCGGCGGTGAGCAGCGCCCCGAAGAGGCGGTCGCGCTGGGTGTCCATCGCGGCGGGGAAGAGGGCGCGGAGCTCGGGGTGCTTGAGGAAGAGCAGCGCGTAGAAGTGCCCGGTGACGGTGTGGGCGATCGGCTCGATCTCGGCGAGCGTCCGGCGCAGCAGCGCGCCGTCCGACGTGTCCTCGGGCGGCGCGGGGGCCGGCCGAGCCGGTGCGGGGCGGGGCGCGGGGGCAGGAGGGGGGCCGGGCGCGGGGCGGGGCGCGGGGGCAGGAGCCGGGCGGTGCGCGGGGCCAGGTGCGGGGCTCGGTGCGCGGGCGGGTGTGGGGCGTGCCGTGCCGGCCGAAGGGCCGCCCGGTACGGGGCCCGGTATGCCGCCCGGGTTGCGCCCGAACCAGCCGGCGTCCCGGCCTATGCCGCCTGCGCTCTCGTTGTCGGCCGACGTAGGGGTCGGACCATGCATCGGTTTGCCTCGCCTCGAACGTCTTTCGGTCGGTCTACGCGCATGGGGTCCGAATGCGCCCCGTTTTCCCTCTCCCATTCGGAATTCCTGGCACGGGTGTGCGAACGCGCTCGACCATACCCCGGGGGTCGGATTCCATAAAGGGAAACCTCACCTCCTTGCTACCACGGCGAGTTCAACACGACCCGCAATACTCCGGGAAAATACTCACCGAATATTTGCGCCTTCTTCACTTCCGGCGAGCCGCTGCCACAGGAACGTGTGCATCAAGGCGTTGTTGTGCGCGACCTGTTCGTTGTCGCTGGCGCCGGCGTGGCCGCCGCCCGTGTTCTCGTGGAGCAGCACCCGGTGCCCCAGCTCGCGCAGCCGTGCGGCCGTCTTGCGGGCGTGGCCCGGGTGGACGCGGTCGTCGCGGGTGGAGGTCATCAGCAGGACCGGCGGGTAGGCGCGGTCCGCGGCGAGCTGGTGATAGGGGGAGAGCGCGCGGAGGTGGGGCAGGTCGGCCTCGTCGTCCGGGTCGCCGTACTCGGCGATCCAGGACGCGCCCGCGAGGAGCCGGTGGAAGCGGGTCATGTCGAGCAGCGGCACCTGGGCGACGATCGCGCCGAACAGCTCGGGGTGGCGGGTGAGCATCGCGCCCATGAGCAGCCCGCCGTTGCTGCCGCCGACGGCCCCGAGCCGCGCCGGGGTGGTGATGCCGCGCGCGACGAGGTCCTCGGCGACGGCGGCGAAGTCCTCGAAGGCGCGGGGCCGGTTCGCGCCGAGCGCGGCCTGGTGCCAGTCCGGTCCGTACTCACCGCCGCCCCGGATGTTCGCGATCACGTACGTGCCGCCCCGCTCCAGCCAGGCGCGCCCGCGCACCGATCCGTACCCGGGGGTGAGGGAGACCTCGAAGCCGCCGTAGCCGTAGAGGAGGGTGGGCCCGGGCCCGTGGCTCCCGGTGGCGCGGTCCGGGCCGATGACGAAGTACGGCACGCGGGTGCCGTCCGGGGACGTGGCGAAGAACTGGTCCACGGCGAGGCCCGCGGTCTCGAAGCGGGCCGGGGCCTGCTTGAGGATCTCGGTGTCCCCGCCGACGCTCCCCCGGTAGAGGGTGGAGGGCTGGAGGAAGCCGGAGACGTCCAGGAAGTACTCGTCGGAGACGTCGGGGTCGGTGTCGACGACGGTGACGGCGGAGAGCGGTGGTACGTCGGTGAGCGGCCGGCGCGTCCAGCCGCCGCCCTCGCCTCCGGTGCCGCCTTCGCCTCCGGGTCCGCCTTCGCCGCCTCCGGGCGTGAGGATCTCGATGCGGGCGCTGACGTCGCGCATCGTCTCCAGGAGCAGGTGGTGGCGGGTCCACGAGTGCCCGGCCAGGGCCGTCCGCTCGTCCGGCGTGAAGAGCACCTCGTGGGTGCGGTCGCCCGCCAGGAAGGCGTCGAAGCCGAAGGCGAGGAGGGAGCCGGCCCGCCTGCCGAGCCAGTCGGACTTCAGGGTGACGATCAGGTGGTCGCGGTGGGCGTAGGCCCGCGCGTCGTCGGGGACGTCGATCTTCACGAGGCCGTCGTCGGCGGTCAGGAGGTAGGTCTCGCTGCGGTAGAAGTCCTGCGCGCGGCCGACGAAGTCCCGCTCGAAGCCGGGTGTGGTGTCGCGCAGCCCCCAGGCCGACACGTCCCCCTGTTCGGCCTCGAAGACCTCGTCGGCGCTCTCCAGGGGCGTGCCCCGGCGCCATCTGCGTACCGTACGGGGATACCCCGAGTCGGTCAGCGAGCCCGGCCCGAGGTCCGTGCCGACGAAGACGGTGTCGGCGTCGATCCACCCGATCCGCGTCTTAGCCTCCGCCACCCGGAAGCCGCCCTCCACGAAGGCCCGGGCGGCGAGGTCGAATTCGCGGACCTCGACGGCGTCCCCGCCGTCGCGCGAGAGGCACACCAGCGCGAGGTCGTCCTCGGGCCGGCGCACCCGGGCGCCCGCCCACACCCACTTCTCACCCTCGGCGGCGGCGAGTTCGTCGACGTCGAGGAGGACCTCCCACTCCGGTTCGTCCTTGCGGTACCGCTCCAGAGTCGTGCGCCGCCACACTCCCCGCACATGGTCGGCGTCCCGCCAGAAGTTGTAGAGGAACGCGCCGCGCCGGGTGGTGTACGGGATGCGGTCCGAGGCGTCCAGCGCCTCCCGCAGCCGTTCCTTGAGGGCGTCGAAGCCCTCGTCGGCCAGCTCGGCCGCGGTCTCGGCGTTCCGCTCGGCCACCCACGCCAGGGCGGCCTCGCCCTCGACGTCTTCAAGCCACAGGTACGGGTCGTCATCGCTCACCCCCGCATTGTGCAGGCGTTCGCCCCCGCGCACCTGCCGAAAACCTGCACAACGTGCGTCTCTTGACGTCGGCCCCCTTCACCGTTCCTCGACCCGGGCCGTTCGGGAATCGTCAGGACGGCGCCGTTCTGTCCGGTTGGTACCGCACCCTCTTCGGCGCCTCGGAATGTGTTACTCGTTCCTGCGGAGAAGATGTCGGCGTTCCGTGAATATGGCGGCACGGTCGTTTCCCGAGGGACACAACCGTGCGCGTGGCGACGTCAACTGAATTGGTCCGCTCACCCGTTCGCGTGCTTTGATCAGCGCCCTGCGGCCGCAGAAACGGATTCCCCCCCAACAAATGAAGGGTGCGCATCATGCGTCACGACCTTGAGACCGTTGAGATCTCCGACGCCGACCTGGACGCCGTGTCCGGCGGTCTCGTCTCCGTCTCCGGTGGCCTCGGCGGCGCCGTGACCAGCGACGTCACCGGCCTGCTCGGCACCGTCGGCTCGCTCCAGACGGTCCAGGGCGTCACGGCCATCGCCACCGGCGTCCCCGGCCTGGCCCAGGGCCTCACCGGCGTCTCGGTGAACGCCTCCGGCATCACCGGTGTCGCTGGCCTCTGAGCCGAACACCGCCCGCAAACCCCGGAACTTCCCCGTTCCGGGGTTTGTGGGCACCCCTGTGTGCACCCCCCGTGTACACGCCCGTTCACCCCCCGTGTCCGTCCGTACGAATGCAGTCGAGGGAATAGTCCGTGCAGTTCCGCCAGAAGGCGCTTTCCAAGCTGCAATCGCCCGAAGAACTCGATGTGCCCGTGCGATTCGCGCGCCCGCCGGGCCGCCTCGTGCTCGCCGTCACGGTCGTCGTCATGGCCGTCGCCGGCTACTGGGCCCTCACCGGCACGGTGGCAGCCAAGCTGAGCGCGTCCGGCGTCCTCACCCACGCCGAGGGCAGCTACCTGCTGCAGAGTCCGGTCGCCGGACAGGTCACCGAGGTCCTCGTCGAGGAGGGCCGCCCCGTCTCCCCCGGCGCACCCGTACTGACCGTCCGTACCGACCAGGGGGACCGGCCCGTGCGCGCCGTGGCCGGCGGCCGGGTGACCACACTCTTCGCCCGGATGGGACAGGTCGTCACCACCGGGGCGGACGTGGCGACGGTGGAGCGCGTGACCGACCGGGACGCGCCCTTGGTCGCCGTCCTCTACCTCCCGGGCGACAGCGCCGCGACGCTCCGGGTGGGCGCCGCCGTCGACCTCGGCGTCCAGTCAGCCCCGCGCGACCGCTTCGGCGTCCTGCGGGGCCACGTCAAGGCGGTGAGCCGCACGCCCCAGACGCGCGAGCAGATCGGCTCCTTCCTCGGTGACAGCGGGCTCGCCGAACGCTTCGCCGGGCAGGGCAACCCGGTCGCCGTCCTGGTCGCCCTCGACCGCTCCACCGCGACCGCCTCCGGCTACGCCTGGTCCTCCGCGGACGGCCCGCCGCACGCGCTCGACTCCGGTACGCCCGTCACGGGCGCCGTCCACCTCTCCGCGCAGCGGCCCGTCGACTGGCTGCTGCCGTGAGCGCCCCCACCGATTCCCCGCAGGGCCGGTCGCGCTCCCGCTCCGCCTCCCGGGCCTCGGCGCGCCGGCTCCCGCCCGCCCGGCGCCGTCGGGCGCCCGTGCCCACGGGCCGCCGGACGCGGACCGTACGCACGCCGACCGTGCTCCAGATGGAGGCCGTCGAGTGCGGCGCGGCCGCCCTGGCGATGGTGCTCGGCCACTACGGCCGCTTCGTCGCCCTGGAGGAGCTGCGCATCGCCTGCGGTGTCTCGCGCGACGGGTCCCGGGCGAGCAACCTCCTGAAGGCGGCGCGCGGTTACGGTCTCCAGGCCAAGGGCATGCAGATGGACCTGGCAGCCCTCGCCGACGTGGCGGCACCGGCCGTGCTGTTCTGGGAGTTCAACCACTACGTCGTCTACGACGGCATGGGGCGCCGCTTCGGCCGCAGGGGCGTGTACGTCAACGACCCCGGCAAGGGGCGCCGGTTCGTCCCCATGGAGGAGTTCGACACGAGCTTCACCGGGATCGTCCTCACCTTCGAGCCAGGGCCCGGGTTCCGGCGCGGCGGGCGCAAGCCCGGCGTCATGGGCGGGCTTCCGGCCCGGCTGCGCGGCACATCCGGCACGATGGCCGCCGCCGTCGTCTCCAGCCTGCTGCTCGTGCTCGTCGGCGCGTGGGTGCCCGCGCTGAGCCGTACGTACATCGACATGTTCCTCATCGGGAACCAAACCTCGCTACTCGGCGTGCTCTTCGCGGCCATGGCGACCGCCCTCGTCCTCACCGCTACGCTCACCGCGGTCCAGCAGGCGAACCTCCTGCGCGGGCGGATCATCTCCTCCACCCTGGGCAGCGCCCGCTTCCTGCGGCACCTGCTCAGGCTCCCCCTCACGTTCTACGCCCAGCGCAACCCGGCCGACCTGGTCCAGCGGCTGCAGTCCAACGACGCGGTCGCCGAGACCCTCGCCCGCGACCTGGCCGCCGCCGGCGTGGACGCCGTCGTGGTGCTGCTCTACGCCGTGCTGCTGTGGACGTACGACCCCCAACTCACCGTCGTCGGCGTGGCCGTGGCGCTGCTCAACGTGGTGGCCATGCGGATCGTGCTCCATCTGCGGGCCACCGGCACGCAGAAGCTGCGCGCCGAGAGCGCCAGGCTGACCAACACCGCTTACAGCGGCCTTCAGTTGATCGAGACGATGAAGGCGACCGGTGGCGAGAACGGCTTCTTCCGCCGCTGGGCCGGCCAGCACGCGACCACCCTCGACGTGCAGCAGCGCCTCGGCGTGCCCACCGCCTGGCTGGCGGTCGTCGCGCCCACCCTGGCCGCGCTCAACAGCGCGCTGATCCTGATGATCGGAGGTCTGCGGGCGGTGGAGGGCCATCTCACCGTCGGTCTGCTCGTCGCCTTCCAGTCCCTGGTGACCAGCTTCACCGCGCCCATCACCCGCCTCAACGGCGTTGCGGGCCGGATCCAGGACTTCGCGGCCGACGTCGCCCGGCTCAGGGACGTCGAGAACTTCCCCGTCGACCCGGTGTACACCCGGCGGGAGCCGCACGCCAGGACCCGGCGGCTCAAGGGCCATGTGGAGCTGGACGGCGTCACCTTCGGCTACAGCCCGCTGGACGCCCCGCTGCTGACGGGCTTCACGCTCTCGGTCGGCCCCGGGCAGCAGGTGGCGCTCGTGGGCGGTTCCGGCAGCGGCAAGTCGACGGTCTCCCGGCTGATCTCCGGCCTGTACGCCCCGTGGGAAGGCGCCGTCCGGATCGACGGGATGCGTCTGGAGGACATTCCCCGCAGCGCGCTCGCCGCCTCCGTCTCCTTCGTCGACCAGGACGTCTTCCTCTTCGAGGGCACGGTCCGCGACAACATCGCGCTGTGGGACCCCTCCGTCCCGGACGAGGCCGTGGTCGCCGCCCTGGAGGACGCGGCCGTGCACGACGTGGTCGCCCGGCGGCCCGGGGGCATCCACAGCCGCGTGGAGCAGGACGGCCGCAACTTCTCCGGCGGGCAGCGCCAGCGGCTCGAGATCGCCCGGGCGCTCGTGCGCCGCCCCAGCGTCATGGTCCTCGACGAGGTGACCAGCGCCCTGGACGCGGCGACCGAACAGATCATCATCGACAACCTGCGGCGGCGCGGCTGCGCCTGCGTGGTCATCGCGCACCGGCTGAGCACGGTGCGGGACAGCGACGAGATCCTCGTCCTCGACCGGGGCACGGTCGTGGAACGCGGCCGGCACGCCCAGCTGGTCGCGGCCGGGGGCGCGTACGCCGAACTCGTCAAGGAGCACTGAGGTGACGTTCCCTCACCAGCCGACGGCCGTCGGCGTCGACCCCGTCGTCGCCGCCCTCGGCGGCCTGGGCACCGTGGTCGACTGCACCGGCCTGGGCAGCGTCCCCCTCGAAGGCCCGCACGTGCTGTGGCTCGTCGTCGACGGCGCCATGGACCTGTTCGCCGTGGACGCCGCGCAGCTCGGCCCCTGGCACTTCCTGGGCCGTCTGGAGGCGGGCACCCTGCTGCTCGGCCCGGTGGAGGGACCCGAGCACACGCTCATCGGGCGCCCCTTGGAGGGCTGCCTGCTGCGCCGCGTGGAGCTGCGCGAACTGCAGCCGTACGCCTACGGGGCTCAGCCGTACGACGGTCAGGCTTACGGTGGCCAGTGGTACGGCGGGCAGTGGTACGCCGACCAGGACCCGTACGGGACGGCCGAGCCGCGCCTGAGCCCGCTGGAGCACGCCTTCGCGCTCGGCATCGGGCGCGGCCTGCGGGTGCTGTACCAGGCACCGTTGGACGGCGGGGCGGGCAACGAGTCCGGTGGCGCGGACGACGACATCCTGTGGATGCAGATCGCCCCCGGCAGCGTCCTCTACGGGGCCGCCTACGAGGGGTACGGCGACGACGCCGCCGGCACGCTCCTCGTCGAACCGACGATGTGGCAGGGGATGGTCGACCAGCAGTTCCGGCTGCTTTACGCCCTGGACAGCTGGATCGAGGAGCTGGAGCGCGCCCACGAGGACCGCACGGCGGCCGGGATCGAGGCCGGCCGGGCCGCCCGTACGCAGGCGGACCGGGCGCTGCTCGCCTCGATCGACCGGTCGGGCGCGTCCGGTGCGGCCGGTGCTTCGGGTGCTTCCGGCGAGGGCTCCCGGGCGCGCGCGAGTGACGACGCGACGTACGCCGTCTGCCGGCTGGTCGCGGAGGAGGCCCGGATCACGCTGGCCGGGGCGGCGGAGGCGAGCGGCCTCCCCGGACGCCTCGACCCCGTCGAACGCATCGCGCTCGCCTCCCGGATCCGTACCCGGGTCGTCCGGCTCGACGGCCGCTGGTGGCGAGAGAACAGCGGGCCGCTCGTGGGGCGGCGCGAGGCGGACGAGGCCCCCGTCGCACTCCTTTGGCGGCGCGGACGGTACGAGGCCGTGGACCCCGCCACCGGCACGCGCGAGCGCCTCGGGAAGGCCGGCGCCTCCTTGGTCGCGCCGCGCGCCGTCATGCTCTACCGTCCGCTGCCCGACCGGCCGTTGGGCCTGCTCGGCCTGCTCCGCTTCAGCGTGCGGGGCACCCGGTCGGAGCTGCGGACGCTGCTGCTCTCCGGTCTGGTGGCGGTCGGTCTGGGCGCGCTTGTGCCCATCGCCACGGGCAAGGTGCTCGGTGATTACGTGCCCCGGGGCGAGACCGGGCTCATCGTGCAGACCGCGCTCGCGATCCTCGCGACCGCCGTCGTCTCGGCCGCCTTCATGCTGCTGCAGAACGTCACCATCCTGCGTCTTGAGGGCCGTATCGAGGCCACTCTCCAGCCCGCCGTCTGGGACCGGCTGCTGCGCCTTCCGACCCGGTTCTTCGCGGGCCGCTCCACCGGAGAGCTGGCCAGTGCGGCGATGGGCATCAGCGCGATCCGCAGGGTGGTGTCCGGCACCGGCCCGGTGGTCGTCCAGGCCGGCACCGTCGGCACGATGAACCTGGTCCTGCTGCTCGTGTACAGCGTGCCCCTGGCACTCGCCGCGCTCGCGATGCTGGCCGTCGTCGCGGCGGTGTTCCTGGGCCTGGGGCTGTGGCAGCTGCGGTACCAGCGGCGGCTGGTCCGGCTCGGCAACAAGCTCAACAACCAGGCGTTCCAGACCCTGCGCGGGCTCGCCAAGCTGCGTGTCGCGGCGGCCGAGAGCTTCGCGTACGCGGCCTGGGCGGGCGAGTTCGCCCGCACCCGGGAGCTCCAGCAGCGCGTCGGGCGGATCGCGAACGTCCTCACCGTGCTCGGCGCGGTCTGTCTGCCGCTCTGCACGCTCGTGATGTTCATGCTCCTCGCCGGACCGGCCCGGGGCTCGATGTCCGCCAGCGAGTTCCTCACCTTCAGCACCGCCGTGACAATGCTGCTGTCCTCGGTCACCCAGCTGACCGGCGCGCTCCTGTCGGCCGCCGCCGTGCAGCCGATGTTCGAACAGGTCAGGCCGGTGTTCCGGGAGACGCCCGAGGTACGGGGCTCCAGCGCCCAGCCGGGCGAGCTGAGCGGGGCGATCGAGGCCGAGAACCTGTCCTTCCGGTACACCGACGACGGTCCCCTGGTCCTCGACGGGGTCGACTTCCGGGTGCGGCCGGGCGAGTTCGTGGCGGTCGTCGGCGCCAGCGGCTGCGGCAAGTCGACACTGCTGCGACTGCTCATCGGTTTCGACCGGCCCTCGTCCGGCAGCGTGCGCTACGACGGGCAGGACCTGGCGGCGCTCGACCAGGCGGCCGTGCGCCGCCAGTGCGGTGTCGTGCTGCAGAACGCCCAGCCCTTCTCCGGCACGATCCTCGACTGCATCTGCGGCGCCGAGACCTTCCCCCTCGAAGACGCGTGGGCGGCTGCCGCGATGGCGGGTCTTGCCGAGGACATCAAGGCCATGCCGATGGGCATGCACACGATGTTGTCCGACGGTGGCGGCACCATCTCGGGCGGTCAGCGGCAGCGGTTGATGATCGCCCAGGCGCTGATCCGCAGGCCCCGGGTGCTCTTCTTCGACGAGGCCACGAGCGCGCTCGACAACGAGGCGCAGCGGGTGGTGATCGAGTCCACGCGGGCCTTGAACGCCACCCGGGTGGTGATCGCCCACCGGCTGTCCACGATCATGGATGCCGACCGGGTGATCGCCATGGCGGACGGCCGGATCGTCCAGCAGGGGTCACCCGCCGAGCTGCTCGCGGACACGACCGGACTGTTCCACGAACTGGTCCGCCGTCAACTGCGCTGATCCTGTTCCCGCAGGCCACGGGCGAGATAGAGCCCGGTGGCCGTGGCGAGCAGGGTCACGCAGCCGGTGAAGATCAGCCCGGCGGCGTCCAGGCCCAGCCACATCGTCAGCGCGCCGACGCCCACGACCGGCAGCGAGATGCCCGTGTAGGCGACGACGAAGAACGAGGAGACCGTCGCCGCCCGGTGCGCGGGCGGGGCGGCCTCGCCGACGGCGGTCAGTCCGGCGCGGAAGGCGAGCCCCTGGCCGATCCCGCCGCAGACCGCGCCGGCGATCAGCAGCGGCAGGGTCTCCGCCCACAGGGACGCGCCGACGAGGAGCAGCCCGAGCACCAGGACCGCGCAGCCGAGCGGCAGGGCGACGCGCCCGGGCATCCGGGCCGTCCACGACTGGCCCACGGTCGAGGCGAGGAACACCGAGAAGACCACGAGACCCGAGACGGCGTGGTTGGTGATGTCGAGGGTCTGCGCGACGAAGCTCGGGGCCACCGCCGTGAAGAGGCCGAGCAGCGCGAACCCGGCGAAGGCGGCGAGCGCCGAGGGCGTGAAGACGCTTCGGACCTCGGGCGGTACGTACAGCCCCTGCGGCCGCAGCCGGCTGCGGAGCCGTGGATGCTCGACGGTCTCCGGCAGGAAGAGGACGATGACGCAGGCCACGGCGACCAGGCCGAGGTGGACGAGGAACGGCAGAATCAGCGGCTCCGGGGCGTACTCCGCGAGGAACCCCGCGAGGAGCGGCCCGCAGCCGAGGCCGCCCATGTTCGCGGCGGTCGCGGCGAAGCCCGCGCGGGACTTCCGGTCCGGCCGCGCCAGTTCGAGCACGGTGACCGTGCCCGCCCCGCTCAGCAGCCCGGCGGAGAAGCCCGACAGGAGCCGGCCGGCGAACAGGAAGGGCAGTCCGCCCTCGAAGAGGAAGAAGAGTGCGCTGGCGGCGGCGAACCCCAGCGCCGCCCACAGGACGGGCCGGCGGCCCACCCGGTCGGAGTGGTTGCCCACGAGGAGGAGGGTGGCGATGACTCCGACGGCGTAGCTGGCGAAGATGACCGTCACCATCAGCTCGGAGAAGCCCAGCTCCTCGCGGTAGAGACCGTACAGCGGGGTGGGGATCGTCGTGCCGGCCATGCCGATGGCGAAGACGACGGCCGCCGCGACGTAGCCGAGGCGCCCTCGGTGGCGGGAGGTGCTCCGTACGGTCGGAGCGGCTTCGCCGGTCATGTCGCCGCCTCGCCCCGCGCGAGGGCGAACACGCCGACGACGACCAGAGCGACGCCCAGCGTCTCCGGTACGAGCCACCAGCCCACGCGTACGTCCTCTTCGTAGATCAGGATGCCGAGCATCAGGCTCACCGTGGCGTCGCCCAGCGTGAGCGCGGGCTGCGAGGCGACCAGCGGTCCGCCCTGCATGGCGTGTTCGAGCAGCAGGAGCGCCGCGATCCCGGCCACGCAGAAGGCGTACGTCTGCCAGGCGGTCAGGAAGCCGGCCAGGCCGTCGTCGTCCAGGATGTGCATGGACGTCTTCATCAGCCCCGCGGTGAGGGCGTAGCAGATCGCGGTGGCGGCGCCGAGGCACCCGGCGCGGGCGCGCCCTGCCGGCCTCCGCAAGCCGGCCACCGTCAGGGCCACGACCGCGCCGGCGGCGATCGCGAGCGCCGGGATCCAGCGGTCGAGCGCCACGTGCGTGCGGTTCCCGTCGGGCGAGGCGGCCATGAGGGCCACCCCCAGGCCGAGCACCACCGCCGCCACGGCGCCCCACTGCGCCTTCGGCAGCCGCTCCCGTGTCATCAGCGAGGCGATCAGCAGCGCGAGCGGCAGCTCGAGCACGAACAGCGGCTGTACGAGCGACAGGGGGCCGGTCGCCAGGGCCGCCGCCTGCCCGACTCCCGCGACGATGACGGCGAGGATCCCGGCCAGCCAGAGCGGGCGCTTCAGCAGATCGAGGATCAGGCCGGGCCGGAACGAGTCGGTCTGACGGACGGTGAGCGCGGCACGGCGCTGCAGCACCGTGGCGAGCGCGTTGCTGAACGCGGCGCACACGGCGAAGAGGACCGGCAGGACGACACTCATCCTCCCGATGGTCACCGTCGCCGCCGGACGGCCGGGCGCCGACACCGGCGGGGGCGCGCGGTTCACCCGGTACGCGCCCCTCCTGCCGCCGGTCGGCCGAATCCGGGGCCGCGGGCGTGGGCGGCCGGGTCCGTGGTGGTACGTCGTCGACATGCAGCCCGGCACACCGCCACAGGTGATCCCGTTCCTCCGTACCGCCGCCGCCTACGCCTGGCGGCTGCTCGTCGTCGGCGCGCTGGTGTACAGCCTGTTCGCGCTGCTCGGGCGCTTCCACGAGATCGGGGTGGCCGTCTTCCTCGGTCTGGTGGTCACGGCACTGCTGCGCCCGGTGGCGGACATCGTCGCCAAGGGGCTGCCCCGCCCGCTGGCGGTCGCCATCACCATCCTCGGCAGCCTCGCGCTGGTCCTGGGCGTGCTGGCCCTCGTCGGTGAGGCTGTGGAGGGCGAGCGGACGACGCTGGTACGGGAGTTCCGTGACGGCATCGACCGGATCGAGGACTGGCTGGAGCGGCCGCCCTTCCGGCTGAACCCGGAGGCGCTCACGGATGTGCAGAGCAGGATCGGGCAGTTCCTGTCGAGCCACCGCTCGGCCCTGATCAGCGAGGCGATGAGCGGCGCCCACCGGCTGGTCGCGGTCCTCACCACACTGGCCCTCGCGCTGTTCTGCTCGGTGTTCTTCATCCACTCGGGAGACCGGCAGTGGGGATGGCTGCAGGAGCAGCTGCCGGGGCGGGTGCGCGAACGCATGGACGTCGGCGGCCGGGCGGCCTGGCGTACGTTCACCGGCTACACGCACGGCATCGTGCTGGTCGCGGCGGTGAACGCGACCCTCGTCGGGCTCGCCCTCTGGCTGCTCGGGGTGCCGCTGGCGGTCCCGTTGGCGCTCCTGGAGTTCGTCGCCGCGTTCGTGCCGCTGATCGGTTCGCCGATCGCCCTTGCGGTCGCGGCGGTCGTGGCCCTGGCCTCGCAGGGCCCGTGGATCGCGGCGATCGTGATCGGCCTGATCGTGATCATCGGTCAGATCGAGGGCCATCTGCTGCACCCGCTCGTCATGAGCTGGGCGGTACGGCTGCACCCGCTGGTGGTGGCGATCTCGGTGATCGCGGGCGCGATCGCCGCCGGTGTGGTGGGCGCGGTGGTGGCGGTGCCGCTGGTGTCGGTGATCTGGTCGGTGCGGGTGGCGCTGCGGGACGCGGGCGGGGCGGAGGGTGAGGGTGACAGCGAGGGTGAGGGGGAGGCGGCGGACGCGGGGGCGGGGAAGGGCGAGGGCCAGGGCGAGGCGACGGAGGGGTGAGCGCGGCGGACGCGGGGCGTCCGGCGTCGCGGGTTGGCGTGAACCCGTCACGACAGGCCTATTGACGGACCCTATTGGTCTAGGCCAACTTGTGGCTGCCGCACTCCCGTTCATTCCGCTCTCTGCGCGCTCCCCGCACTCCCCCTCACCCCGTCCATCCCCTCCGCTCCCTCCACCCCTTCACCCCCGGGAGGACTCTTGCGTACCCGAAATCGCCTGGCGGCAGCTGTCGCCGGTGTGCTGCTCGGCGCGACCGGTGTGGTCGCGCTGCCCCAGTCGGCCCAGGCCGCGAACCTGCTGACCAACGCCGGCTTCGAAGCCGGCACGCTCTCCGGCTGGTCGTGCACCGGCGGGCTCGGCTCCGTCGTCTCCACCCCCACGCACTCCGGTACGAAGGCCCTCGCCGGAGCGGCGAGCGCGAGCGACAACGCCAAGTGCAGCCAGACCGTGGCGGTCAAGCCCAACACCGCGTACACGCTCTCCGCCTGGGTCCGAGGCGCGTACGTCTACCTGGGGGTGGACGGCGGTGGCTCCACCTGGACGCCGTCCGCCGCCTCGTACACCCAGCTCTCGCTGAGCTTCACCACCGGTGCCTCGCAGACCAGCGCGACCATCTACACCCACGGGTGGTACGGCCAGGGCACCTACCACGCCGACGACGTCAGCCTCGACGGACCGGGCGGCGGAGGCGGCGACGACACCCAGGCCCCGAGCGTGCCCGGCAATCTGCGCTCGACCGGCAAGAGTTCCTCCAGCGCCACGCTCGCCTGGAACACCGCCAGCGACAACGTCGGCGTCACCGGGTACGACGTCTACCGGGGCGGCTCCTTCGTCTCCACGGTCACCGGGACCTCCGCCACCGTCGGTGGGCTCGCGCCGTCCACCGCGTACACCTTCACCGTGAAGGCGCGCGACGCGGCCGGGAACACCTCCGGCGCGTCCAACAGCATCTCGGTCACCACCGACCCGGGCGGTGGCGGTGGCGGCTTCAAGCAGGCCGCGCCGTACCTCTACCTCGGCTGGGGCGATCCGCCGGCCGTCTCGACGGTGATGAACGCGACCGGCATCAAGTGGTTCACCATGGCGTTCATCCTCTCCTCCGGCGGCTGCAATCCGGCCTGGGACGGCAGCCGGCCGCTGACCGGCGGCACGGACCAGTCCACGATCAACGCGATCCGGGCGGCGGGCGGCGACATCGTCCCGTCGATCGGCGGCTGGTCGGGCAACAAGCTCGGGCCGAACTGCGCGACGGCGGCCGACCTGGCGGGCGCGTACCAGAAGGTGATCGACGCGTACGGGCTCAAGGCGATCGACGTCGACATCGAGAACACCGACGAGTTCGAGAACGCGGCCGTCCAGGACAAGGTCCTGACCGCCCTGAAGACCGTCAAGGCCAACAACCCGGGGCTCAGGACGATCGTCACCTTCGGCACCTCGACGACCGGCCCGACGTACTGGGGCAACCGGCTGATCGAGCAGGCGAAGGCGCTGAACGCGGACATCGACGTCTTCACCATCATGCCGTTCGACTTCGGCGGCGGTGCCGACATGTACGGCAACACCGTGAACGCGGCCAACGGCCTGAAGGACAAGCTGAAGGCGGTCTTCGGCTGGGACGACGCCACGGCCTACGCCCACCTCGGGATCTCGGGCATGAACGGCCTCTCCGACCAGCAGGAGCTCACCAGCCCGCAGACCTGGACGAGCATCCGCGACTGGGCGAACACGAACCACATCGCCCGGCTCGCCTTCTGGTCCGTCAACCGCGACCGGGGCTGCGCGGGCGGCGGGGTGACGAGCAACTGCTCGGGCATCGCCCAGAGCGACTGGCAGTTCACCTCGATCACGGCCGGGTTCACCGGCTGACCCCGCTCGCCGACCGCGCCGTCGCGGGCCGTTCCCGGCTCGCGGCGGCGCGGTCGTGCAGAGTGAGATCCATGGACGTCGAGCAGGTCATCGATGAGCTGTACGGGGTGGCGCCGGGCGAGTTCGTCGCGGCCCGGGACGCCCGGGCGGCCGAGGCCAGGAGCGCCGAGGACCCGGCCGGCGCGAAGCGGATCGCGGCGCTGCGCCGGCCGACTCTCGCCGCCTGGGCCTCGAACCGCTTCGTACGGGAACGGCCGGAGGAGGTCCGGCGGCTGCTCGCCCTCGGCGAGACCCTCCAGGAGGCCCACCGGCACCTGGACCCGAAGACGTTCCGAGAGGCGGCCGGGCAGCAGAACAAGGTCGTCGCGGCGGAGGTCCGCGTGACGGCGGCGCTCGCCGAGGAGGCGGGGCAGCCGCTGAGCGCCTCGGTCAGGGACGAGGTCGAGCAGCTCCTGCGTGCGGTGCTCGCCGACCCGGACATCGCGGCGGCGTGGTCCGCCGGCCGCCTCGCGAAGCCCCCGGAGGCCCCGGTGGGCTTCGGCCTCATCACCCCGGAGAGCCTTCCACCGAGACCGCCGTCCAAGCCCGCCAGGGCCGCCAAGCCCGACACCCGCGCCCGCGAGGTGGCGGAAAGGACAGCCGCGGAAGCCGCCCTGCGGGACGAAGACCTTCGGGCGGCGGAAGCCCGCGCGTCGGAGGCGGACGCCCAGGTGGCCCGCCTAGAAGAGGAGCTGCGCCGGGCAAGGTCCGCCCGCCGAGAGGCCCGCGCGGCGGCGACCAAGGCGGCCGACGCCTCCCGCGAGGCACACGCAAGGGCAGCCACGGCGCGCGAGTCGCTCGGCTGACCGATCGGGGTGCAGGACGGGGACGTACTGCCCCGCGTCTTCGGGCTAACCGACGCCCGCCCCTGACAGCTCACTCCCGCCGAGGAATCAGCCGAACCGGTCGACTACTTCAGGTGACCCGAAGGGAACGCCCGGGAGGCCCCGTCCCGCGTTGCGCAACACCAGCAGCGAGCCGGAGAGCGGGTGCGGGCGGGGCCGGCCGGTGCGGGCGGTGGAGATGTAGAGGTCGCGGAGGTCCGGGCCGCCGAAGGCGCATGCCGTGGGGCGGTGGACCGGGAGGGGGACGACGCGGTCCAGGGTTCCGTCGGGGGTGTAGCGGCGGAGTTGGGCGCCGTCCCAGAGGGCGACCCACACGCAGCCGTCCGCGTCCACGGTGAGTCCGTCGGGGTAGCCGGCGCCGGGTTCGATCGTCGCGAACGGGCGTCGGTGCGTGGCGAGTTCGGCGTCGGCGGGGCAGACGTCGATGCGGCGGGTGGGGCTGTCGACGTAGTAGAGGAGGGAGCCGTCCGGGCTCCAGCCGATGCCGTTGCTGACCGCCACCGAGGGGAGCATCTCGCGGGTGGTGCCGTCGGGGGCGATGCGGACCAAGTTGCCGCCGCCGGGCGCCTCGTCGTAGCGCATGGTGCCCGCCCACAGGGACCCGTCCGGGGCGACGGCCGCGTCGTTGCCGCGGCGGCCCGGGACGGGGTCGCGCAGGAGCCAGGTGAAGGAGCCGTCCGGGGCGTAACTGCCCACGCCGTCCCTGAGGTTGACGACCAGGCCGCCGTCGGCGCGTGGTTTGGCCGCGCCGACGTGCTGCTCGGTGGCCATGACGGTGCGCCGACCCGTCTCCGGCGTGTACGTGTGGACGCGCGAGCCGAGGATGTCGACCCAGATCAGCCTCCGCGCCGCCGCGCCCCAGGTGGGGCCCTCCCCCAGCGCCGCCTGTTCCCGTACGGCGACGGCCAGTTCGGCCGTCATCGGGTGCCCCGATGGCCGAGGCGTACGGAGAGGTCGGCGGCGCCCTTGGCGGCCAGTTCGGCGAGGTCGCGCTCGCGGTCCTCGCTCCACCGGATGACCGGGACGGAGACGGAGAGCGCCGCCACCACGCGCCCGGAGCTGTCGCGCACGGGCGCGGCGACGCAGCTCACGTCGGGGTTGGACTCCCGGTGCTCGACGGCGATCCCGCGCTCGCGGATCTCGGCGAGGGCCGCGCGGAGCGCGTCGTGGGCGGTGATGCTGTGCGGTGTCATCGCGACGAGCTCGCGCCCGTCGATACGGCTGTCCAGCTCGGCCGGCGGCAGCGAGGCGAGCAGCATCTTGCCGACGGCGGTGCAGTGGGCGGGGAGGCGGCGGCCGGCGGCGGAGACCATGCGGACGGCGTGGGTGGAGTCGACCTTGGCGACGTAGATGACGTCGGTGTCCTCCAGAAGGGCGACGTGGACGGTCTCGTCGCAGATCTCGGCGACCTCGCGGGCTACCTGGCGACCTTCGGCGGCGAGGTCGAGCTGCTCGGCGTACCGGCTGCCCAGCTGATACGTGCGCACGCCCAGCCGGTAGCGGCCGGGGTGTTCGGGGGCGGGCACGAGATAGTGCCGCGCGGTCAGGGTGGTGAGCAGTTCGTGGACCGTCGTGCGCGGCAGGCCCAGCCTGCGGACGACGTCCGGGGCGGCGAGTGTCTCGTCGCCCGTCAGGAACAGCTCCAGTATGTCCAGCGCTCTCGCCACCGCGGGAACTTGGCGTCCCATCGCCACTCACCCACCCCTCGTGTCGCCGTCGTTCGGTATGCCGGTCAGCTGTCGATATCGCGAACACAGGCTAACCACAGGCGCGTTGACCCGGCAATGGTCGCGCCACCCGCAGTGCGTCCGTCGCGCGCGAGGCGTTGACATGCTCCGGACCAGCCCCTACGGTCACGCCTACATTTCGAACGCGTGACGAAATTTCGAACGAGATCGAGGGGCAACTGCCGTGCGCATCACGGGAATCAGCACTCATGTCGTCGGAACTCCCTGGCGGAACCTGACCTATGTCCTCGTCCACACCGACGAGGGGCTGACCGGTGTGGGCGAGACCCGCATGCTCGGCCACACCGACGCGCTGCTCGGCTACCTCCGCGAGGCCGAGGCCAATCACATCGCCGGGTCGGACCCCTTCGCGATCGAGGACCTGGTCCGCCGGATGAAGTACGGGGACTACGGCCGGGCCGGGGAGATCGTGATGTCGGGCATCGCGGTGGTCGAGATGGCCTGCTGGGACATCAAGGGTAAGGCGCTCGGCGTGCCGGTCTGGCAACTGCTCGGCGGGAAGGTGACGGACAAGGTCAAGGCCTACGCCAACGGCTGGTACACGACGGAGCGGACCCCGGAGGGCTACCACAAGGCGGCCCGCGCGGTCGTCGAGCGGGGCTATCGGGCCCTGAAGATCGACCCGTTCGGCACCGGGCACCTCGAACTCTCCCACCGGGACTCGCTGTACGCGGTCTCCCTGATCGAGGCCGTGCGCGACGCGATCGGGCCGGACGCGGAGCTGATGCTGGAGATGCACGGCCGGTTCGCCCCTGCGACGGCGATCCGGCTGGCCCACGAGTTGGCGCCGTTCCGACCGGCCTGGCTGGAGGAGCCGGTCCCCCCGGAGAACCTGAAGGCGCTGGAGAAGGTGGCGGCGAAGGTGGACATCCCGATCGCGACGGGGGAACGCGTCCATGACCGGATCGAGTTCCGTGAGCTGTTCGAGAGCCAGGCCGTCGACATCCTTCAGCCGGACGTCGGCCACCTCGGCGGCATCTGGGAGACCCGGAAGCTGGCCGCGACCGCCGAGACGCACTACATGATGGTCGCCCCGCACAACGTCGGCGGCCCGGTGCTCACCTCCGCCTCCCTCCAAGTCGGCTTCACCACCCCGAACTTCAAGATCCTGGAGCACTTCAACGACTTCGCGGACGCGGAGATCAAGAAGGTGGTGAAGGGCGCCCCTCAGGTGGTGGACGGCTACTTCCAGCTCTCGCACGCGCCCGGTCTCGGCGTTGAGCTCGACACCGACGCGGCGGCCGAATTCCCGCAGCGGCAGGCACGCTTCGACCTGTGGGCGGACGGCTGGGAGCGGCGCGTCCCGGCGCCTCGTGGCGGCGCCTCGTGAGCCGGCCGCCGGGCGGCCCGGGGCTCGCCGTGGTGATCGACGCGCCGGGGGTCCACCGGCTCGTCCCGCACGAGCCGGTCCCGCCGGGCCCGGGCGAGGCGCTGGTCCGGGTGCACGCGAGCGGGGTCTGCGGCAGCGACCGCGAGGTGTACGGCGGCACACGTCCCGAGGGGTACATGCGCTACCCGGTCGTCCCCGGCCACGAGTGGTCGGGCACGGTGGCCGAGGTCGGCGAAGGCGTCCCCGAGGGGCTCCTCGGCAGGAAGGTCGTCGGTGAGGGCTTCCGCAACTGCCAGTCGTGCGAACGTTGTCATACGGGCGACACCACCCTCTGCACGGCCGGATACGACGAGACCGGCTTCACCCGGCCCGGCGCGATGGCGCCCACGCTGACGCTCCCGGCCCGGCTGCTGCACGTACTCCCCGACGACGCCGACCTGACGGCCGCCGCCCTCCTGGAACCGGCCGCCTGCGTGGCGGCGGCGACGCTCGCCGCGGCTCCACGGCCCGGCGAGCGGGTGGCCGTCGTAGGCGCCGGGGCCCTCGGCCTGATCGCCGTACAGCTGCTCGCCCTCTCCTCACCCGCCGAGCTGCACGTCCTCGAACCACGTCGCGAACGTGCCGAGCTGGCACGGGAGTTCGGGGCGACCGGTGTCGTCGAGTCGGCGGCCGGGCTCGAAGGACGGTGCGATCTGGTCGTGGAGGCCGCCGGGGCCCCCGGCTCCGCCCGCACCGCCGTGAGCCTCGCCCGCAGGGGCGGCCGGGTCGTCCTCACCGGCATCCCCGCGCCCGGGGCGGCCGGCCTCGATCCGACGGCGCTCGTCACCGGCCGGCTGACCCTCCACACCGTCTTCGGCGCACCGCCCACGGCCTGGGCCCACGCGGTTCGCGCCTTCGGGGCGGGGCTGCTCGACCTCGGCGCGCTCGTGACCCACGAGCTCCCGCTCGGCGCGTTCCCGCAGGCGATCGAGCTGGTCGGCAGCGGCGACCCCAAGGTCGGAAAGGTGCTGCTCCGGCCATGACCCCATGCGACCCGTGAGTCTCTCCTGCCTCCTCGCCCGACCCGTGGGACACCCCCGCCTCCTCGCCCGAACCATGTCCGACCTGCCGAACACGGAGGACCCGTTCGTGACCGAAGCCGCTCCCTCCCCTCCCCGCCGCCCCGGCGAACCCGCGCTCGCCGTCCTCGGGCTCGACGCCCCCGCCCTATCCCCCGCCGACGCCTCCCCGCACTCCTTCCCGGACGGCGGCACCTGGCGTACCGAAGTGCCGTCCGTGGAAGGCCCCGAGGCCCTGGAGGCGGTCCTGGCCGAGTCCGCACGGCTCGACGTGCCGGTCCATCGGGTCAGCCAGGGCAGCGGCGCCTGGATGCTCATCGACGGCGAGATCACCGAGATGGTGCGGGCCTGCTCCGAACGGGGCGTCGAACTCTGTCTGTTCACCGGCCCGCGCGGCACCTGGGACATCGGCGGCTCGGTCCGCAGCGACTCGCGCGGCGGAGGCCTGCGCGCGCGGGGCCACGACGCGGTCGCCGGCTGCGTGGAGGACGCCGTCCGCGCCACCGAACTGGGCGTCCGGTGCCTGCTGGTGGCGGACGAGGGCGTGCTGTGGACGCTGCACCAGGCCCGGCGCCACGGCGTGATCCCCGCCGACACCACGCTGAAGGTCTCGGCGCTGATCGGCCCGGTCAACCCGGCCGCGTACGCCGTCCACGAACGCCTCGGCGCCGACTCGGTGAACGTGCCGAGCGATCTGCCGCTCGCGCACCTCACCGAGATCCGCCGGGTCAGCGCCGCGCCGATGGACATGTACATCGAGGCACCCGACGACCTGGGCGGCTACGTCCGGATGTACGAGGTCGCCGAGCTGATCCGGCGGGGCGCACCGCTGTACCTCAAGTTCGGCCTGTCGAAGGCGCCTTCGCTCTATCCCTCCGGTCTGCACCTGCGCGAGACGGTCCTCGCCACCGCCCGCGAGCGGGTACGGCGGGGCAGGCTCGCCCTCGATCTGCTGGCGCGGCACGGCGCGGACGGCGGGATGTCCCCGCTCGGTTCCCGGCTGCCGGGCCCCCTCCACCGCTTCCCCGACCCGATCCCCCTCACGGACAAGGACTGATGACCATGCGCGCACTCCCCCGATCCGCCACCGCCACCACCGCCGTCCTCACCGCCTGTCTCGCCCTCGCCCTCTCCGCCTGCGGCCAGAGCGGGTCGGGCGGGGCGAAGGAGGAGAAGGGCACGAAGGACCTGACGGTGGGCATCGCCATGCCGACCAAGTCGTCCGAACGCTGGATCGCCGACGGCAAGAACATGGTGAGCAGCCTGGAGAAGTACGGGTACAGGACGACCCTCCAGTACGGCGAGGACGACCCGGACCAACAGGTCTCCCAGATCGAGAACATGATCACGCAGGGTGTGGACGCGCTGGTGATCGCCGCCATCGACGGCCGAGCGCTCGCCAACGTCCTCCAGCAGGCGGCGGACGCGAAGATCCCGGTGATCTCCTACGACCGGCTGATCCTCGGCTCGCCGAACGTCGACTACTACGCGTCCTTCGACAACGAGAAGGTCGGCGAACTCCAGGGCGGCTACCTCGTCGAGAAGCTGGGCCTGAAGGACGGCAGCAAGAAGGGCCCGTTCAACATCGAGCTGTTCGCCGGCTCGAACGACGACAACAACACCCGCTACTTCTTCCAGGGCGCGATGAACGTCCTGCAGCCGTACATCGACAAGAAGCAGCTGGTCGTCCGGTCGGGACAGACCAAGCTCAACCAGGTGACGACGTTGCGCTGGGACGGCGGTCAGGCCCAGAAGCGGATGGACGACCTGCTCACCTCCTCGTACGCCAACGAGCGGGTGGACGCGGTCCTCTCGCCGTACGACGGCATCTCCATCGGGATCCTGTCCGCCCTGAAGTCCGACGACTACGGCAGCGCGAGCAAGCCGCTGCCCCTCGTCACGGGGCAGGACGCCGAGGTCGCGTCCGTGAAGTCGATCATCGCGGGCGAGCAGACCCAGACCGTGTACAAGGACACCCGCGAACTGGCCAAGGTGGCCGGGCAGATGGTCAACGCACTGCTCGACGGCAAGAAGCCCGAGGTCAACGACACCACGACGTACGACAACGAGAAGAAGGTCGTCCCGGCCTTCCTGCTCGATCCGGTCAATGTGGACAAGTCCAACTACCAGAGTGCGCTGGTCGATTCGGGCTACATCAAGGCGAGCGACCTCAACTAGTCGTCGACCGGAGAGGGGTGGGTGTGCCATGGCGGAGGCCGTCCTGGACATGCGCTCGATCAGCAAGACCTTTCCCGGCGTGACGGCCCTGTCGGACGTCTCCCTGACCGTCCGCGCGGGCGAGGTGCACGCGCTCTGCGGGGAGAACGGAGCGGGCAAGTCGACGCTGATGAAGATCCTCAGCGGGGTTCATCCGTACGGGAGTTACGAAGGGGAGGTCGTCTTCCAGGGCGAGCCCTGCCGGTTCAGGGACATCGGGGCGAGCGAGAAGCGCGGCATCGTGATCATCCACCAGGAGCTCGCCCTGGTGCCGTACCTCTCGCTCGCGGAGAACATCTTCCTCGGCAACGAGCACGCCACCAGGGGCGTGATCAGCTGGGATCGCACCCTGCGGCACGCCGCCGAGCTGCTGCGCCGAGTGGGCCTGGACGAGCATCCGCAGACCCGGGTCGCGGACATCGGCGTCGGCAAGCAGCAGCTCGTGGAGATCGCGAAGGCGCTCGCCAAGGAGGTGAAGCTGCTGATCCTGGACGAGCCGACGGCCGCGCTCAACGACGAGGACAGCACCAAACTGCTCGCTCTCATCGAGGAGTTGAAGGCGCAGGGCATCACCTCCATCCTCATCTCGCACAAGCTGAACGAGATCGCCCGCATCGCCGACTCGGTGACCGTCCTGCGCGACGGCCGGTCGATCGAGACCCTCGATGTGAAGGCCCAGGAGACCACCGAGGAGCGGATCATCCGGGGCATGGTGGGCCGCGATCTGGACCACCGCTTCCCCGAGCGCACCCCGCACACGCCGGAGCGGGGAGCGGCTCCGGCCCTGGAGATCCGCGACTGGACCGTGCGCCACCCCATCGACAAGGATCGCAAGGTCGTCGACGGCGTCTCGCTGACCGTGCGGCGCGGGGAGATCGTCGGCATCGCGGGGCTGATGGGCGCGGGCCGCACCGAGCTGGCGATGAGCGTCTTCGGGCGCAGCTACGGGAGGTACGGCGGCGGCACGGTCCTCAAGGACGGCGTGGAGATCCGTACGCGTACGGTCCCGGAGGCGGTCGGGCACGGCATCGCGTACGTCACCGAGGACCGCAAGCACTACGGCCTCAACCTCATCGACACGATCAACCGCAACGTCTCGCTGAGCGCCCTGCCGAAGGTCGCCCGGCGCGGCATCGTCGACGAGCACGCGGAGGCCAGGGTCTCCGAGGGGTTCCGCCGGTCGATGAACATCAAGGCGCCGACGGTCTTCGAGCCGGTCGGCCGGCTCTCGGGCGGCAACCAGCAGAAGGTCGTGCTCAGCAAGTGGATCTTCGCAGGACCGGACGTGCTGATCCTGGACGAGCCGACCCGCGGGATCGACGTGGGCGCCAAGTACGAGATCTACACCGTCATCGACCGGTTGGCCGCCGAGGGCAGGGCGGTCCTCTTCATCTCCTCGGAACTCCCCGAGCTGCTCGGCATGTGCGACCGCGTCTACACGATGGCGGCCGGCCGGCTGACGGGCGAGGTGTCCCGCGCCGAGGCCACCCAGGAGCTGCTGATGCGGCACATGACGAAGGACAGGACGGAACGCGCATGAGCACCGATCTCACGGCCGGCGACCGGGCCGCCGACGACGACGGACCGACGAAGACCGGCCCGACGAAATCCGGCCCTACGAAGACCGGGCCCGGCGTCGGCCGGCTGGTCCTCGACGGACTGCGCGGCAACATGCGGCAGTACGGCATGCTGATCGCCCTCGGTCTCATCGTTGCCCTGTTCGCGGTCTGGACGGGCGGCGATCTGCTGCTGCCGCGGAATGTGTCCAACCTGGTCCTGCAGAACAGCTACATCCTGATCCTGGCGATCGGCATGATGATCGTCATCATCTCGGGCCACATCGACCTGTCGGTGGGCTCGCTCACCGCCTTCGTCGGCGCGGTCTCCGCCGTGCTGATGGTCGAGCACCGGATGGCCTGGCCGCTGGCGGTGGTGCTCGTGCTGCTGCTCGGCGCGGCGGCCGGGGCGATGCAGGGCTTCTTCATCGCGTATCTCGGCATACCGTCGTTCATCGTGACTCTCGCCGGCATGCTCCTGTTCCGCGGGCTCACCGAGATCTTCCTCAAGGGCCAGACGCTCGGTCCCTTCCCGGACGGGCTGCAGACCGTCTCCAACGGCTTTCTGCCCGAGGTCGGGCCGCACACGGACTACCACAATCTGACGCTGCTGCTCGGCCTTGCCCTCATGGTCTTCGTCGTCTGGCAGGAGGTGCGGGACCGCCGCCGCCAGCGGGAGTACGCCCTCCAGGTCGCGCCCGTCGGCCTGTTCGCGGTGAAGCTGGGCGCGCTGGTCGCGACGGTCCTGGTGTTCACCCTTCTGCTCGCCAGCTACAAGGGAGCGCCGGTCGTGCTCCTGATTCTCGCGGCGCTCCTCGTCGGCTTCGGTTACGTCATGCGGAACGCGATCGTCGGACGCCATGTGTACGCGATCGGCGGCAACCTGCCCGCCGCCAAGCTCTCCGGTGTGCGGGACCGGAAGGTCACCTTCCTGGTCTTCCTCAACATGGGAGTGCTGGCGGCGCTCGCCGGTCTGGTCTTCGCCGCCCGGTTCAACGCCGCCTCGCCGAAGGCGGGCATCAACTTCGAACTGGAGGCGATCGCCGCCTCGTTCATCGGCGGTGCGTCGATGAGCGGAGGCGTCGGCACGGTCCTGGGAGCCATCGTCGGCGGCCTGGTCCTGGGTGTGCTCAACAACGGCATGAACCTGGTGGGGATCGGTACGGACTGGCAGCAGGTGATCAAGGGCCTGGTGCTGCTCGCGGCGGTGGGCTTCGACGTGTGGAACAAGCGCAGGGTCGGTTCATAGCCGGGCCGCGCCGTCGAAGCTGCGGGTGGTCGTCTCGCCCGCGCGGACGCGGATGCCTTCGGCGCGGTAGGACGTCGGCTGTCCGTCCGGCGTGCTCGGACGGACCGTGTACAGGACGTCCCAGGTGCCGCGTTCGGGGGTCAGGAGGAAGGTGGCGGTGCCGGGCGTCGCCAGGGGCTGAGCCAGGCCGACGGTGGGCCCCTTGCTCGGGAGCAGGTCGACGGTCGCGGTGCCTGGGGCGCCCGACCGTGCTCCCCCGTGGACCAGGAGGGTCGCGAGCTGTTGGGTCGAGGGGCGCAGGGTGAGCCCGGTGACGGCGCGCGAGCCGGTGACGGTGTGGCCGAGGGCGTAACTCAGGGCCCCGGTCCGCCAGTACGCGTCGTACCACTGCTCCACCGAACCGGGTTCGGCGGCGGGGCCCAGGTGGGCGACGCGCAGGGTGGGCGCGTTGACGACCTGGTTGAGGAACCGCTCGGTCCCGTCGTGGGTGATCCGCAGGAACATCCCGGCGTGCAGGAGCGCGGCGGACCGGTCGGGCGGCCGGACGTCGACGGGCTTCGCGGTGCGGGCGTCGACGGTGAGGGTGGTGTCGCGGTCCAGATCGAGGCGCGGTCGCACGATCCAGTCGGTGCCGCCCCCGTCGCCCGAGGCGGTCAGGACGCTGTCCAGGATGTAGCGGCCCCTGGGCAGGCGCACGGTGACCGTGCCGGAGGGGTCGTACGGCTGGACGCTCTCCGCGGCGCCCGGCCCGGAGAGACCGGTGACGGTGGTGGCGTACGCGCCTGTCGGCCGCCCGGCGCGGTCGAGGTGAGTGATCGTCAGGGTGTATGTGTCCGGGGTCCGCGACGCCCCGACGGCGCTCCGGGCGGGGGCGAGGCCCACCGCGGCCACGGTGGCGGCGAGGCCGGCGGTCCGGAGGAGGGACCGGCGCGAGGGCGCGGAGGGCTGGGAGGACGAGGAGGGCTGGGACGGTGTGGACGGCTGGGACGGTGAGGAAGTGTTCATGATCCGTACTGGTCCGCCGGGCGCCTGCGTTCCCGTGAGCCGCGTCACACGCACCCTCGACACCCGGGGATGTGGCGCAGGTCACCGGAACCCGTGCGACGCGACGGCCAGTGCAGGATGTGGAAACAGTGATGAGAGAGCGCTTCCGCAGTGGTGACCGGGAGGCCCTGGGTGAGCTGTACGACGCACACGCCCAGGTGCTGTACCGCTATGCCCTGCGGGTGACGGGCGACTGGGCGGAGGCCGAGGACGTCGTGTCGGCGACCTTCCTGGAGGCCTGGCGGAGCCGGGAGCGGCTACGGCCCGAGGACGACGAACGGCTGCCCGAGGGCGACGGGCTGCGGCCGTGGCTCCTCGGGATCGCCACCAATCTGATGCGCCAGGGCGCGCGGGCCCGCCGTCGTCGTGACGTCGCGCTCGCCCGGCTTCCGGAACGCGGCTCGGTCCCGGACTTCGCCGACGAGGTCGTCTCGCACCTCGCGGACGCCGAGCAGGTGCGCGCGGCGCACGTCGCGCTCGGCCGGCTGCGCCGCCGCGACCGCGAGGTCTTCACGCTCGTCGTCTGGGCGGGCCTGGACTACGCGGCCGCCGCCGAGGCGCTCGGCGTACCGGTAGGGACCGTACGGTCGCGGCTTTCCCGGGCCCGTACCCGGCTGCGCGCGTTCGCCGAGGCGGAGACGGCGCGGGCCGCGCGGGAAGCGCGGAACGCGCGCGACCGGAGCACCACCCCCGACCAGCCGGTGGCGGGCCGCTCCCGCGCGGTCCGGCCGAAGCCCCAGGAGAACCACGGATGAACATCGGCCCGCACCGCACCGGGGACCCCGAGTACGCCGACCTGGCCGGGCTGCTGCCCCCGCCGGCCGTCCCCGACCTGACCCCGGAGCGCGAACAGCGCCTCAAGGCGGCCCTGTTGAGCCGTACTTCGACCGTCGACGGCCGGAAGGCGGAGGCCGTCCCGCGTCCCGTGCCACGCCCGCGCCTGATCCGGGTCCTGGCACCGGCCGTCGCCTGCGCCCTGGCGATCGGCGGCGTGGTGACCTTCGGGACGGCGGAGACGCGACCCGCCGGGAACGTCCCGGCCACCGCCTCGCCCGAGGCGGCCCGGCTGCTCGACCGCATCGCCCTCGCCGCGGGCGAAGGGACACGACCGCCGCTCCGGGGCGACCAGTTCGTCTACGTCGAGAGCAAGGTCGCGTACGGCTCCCAGAGCGCCGGTGGCGGCCCGGTCACGCCGGCCCCCGTGCGCACGCGCCAGGTGTGGCTGTCGGCCGACGGCACGCGCCCGGGGCTGCTGCGCGAGGAGGGCGGACCGGACTCCCCGCTCGGCGCCGACGCCGCCGCCCGGACGACGTACCAGGAGCTCGCGGAGCTGCCGACCGACCCCGACGCCCTGCTCGCGCGCATCCGGGCGGAGACCGGGGGTTCGGGTACGCAGGCACCGGGGGCGGATCCCGACCAGCGGGCGTTCGCCGCGATCGGGGACCTGCTCATGGAGACCTGGGCGCCGCCCCGGGTCAGCGCCGCGCTCTACCGGGCGGCCGGAAGGATCCCCGGGGTGGTCGTCGTCCCCGCGGCCACCGATGCCGTGGGCCGGCACGGGGTCGCGGTCGCCCGGACGTCCGAGGGGCGGCAGACCCAGTGGGTCTTCGACCCGGCCACCCACGCGTTCCTCGGGGAGCGCACGGTCCTGACGGAGTCCGGCGAGGCCGGCCCGAAGGGCACGGTCGTCGGCACGTCCGCGATCCTCACCAGGGCGGCGGTCGACCGGGCCGGCGAGACGCCGCGTCCCTGAGCGCGCACATGAGCGAGGCCCCCGCCGTTGCCGGTGGGGGCCTCGCTCATGCCTGCGTACGCACCGAGTGCGCCGGGGGTCAGACCGCCGGGGCCGGGTACGTCGGGTACTCGACGCCGGAGACGTGCTGGACGACCCGGATGACCTGGCACGAGTAGCCGAACTCGTTGTCGTACCAGAGGTAGAGGATCGCGTTGTCGCCGTCGACCTTGGTCGCGCCCGCGTCGACGATCGAGGCGTGGCGCGAGCCCACGAAGTCCATGGAGACCGCGTCGGGGGCCGTGGTGAAGTCGATCTGGCGCTTCAGCGGCGAGTGCAGCGAGACGTCACGGAGGTAGTCGAGGACCTCCTCGCGGGTGGTCTCGCGGCCCAGGCGCAGGCTCAGGATGGCGATCGAGACGTCCGGGACGGGGACGCGGATCGAGCTGCCGGTGATCGGCGCCTTCAGGTCCGGCAGGGCCTTGGCGACGGCCGAGGCGGCGCCGGTCTCCGTGATGACCATGTTGAGCGGCGCGGAGCGGCCGCGACGGTCGGCCTTGTGGTAGTTGTCCAGCAGGTTCTGGTCGTTCGTGAACGAGTGAACCGTCTCGACGTGGCCGCGCAGGACGCCGTACTCGTCGTCCATCGCCTTCAGCGGCGGCACGATCGCGTTCGTGGTGCAGGACGCGCAGGACAGGATCTGCTCGTCCGGCTTGATCGTGTCGTGGTTGACGCCGTGCACGATGTTCGGGACGTCGCCCTTGCCCGGGGCGGTCAGGACGACCTTGTCGATGCCGGGGCGCAGGTGCTTCGACAGGCCCTCGCGGTCCCGCCACTTGCCCGTGTTGTCGACGAGGATGGCGTCCTTGATGCCGTACGCCGTGTAGTCGACCTCGGAGGGGTCGTTGGCGTAGATCACCTTGATGGTGTTGCCGTTGGCGACGATGGTGCTGTTCGCCTCGTCGACGGTGATCGTGCCCTGGAACTGGCCGTGGATCGAGTCGCGGCGCAGCAGCGAGGCGCGCTTCACCAGGTCCTGCTCGCCGCCGCCGCGCACGACGATGGCGCGCAGCCGCAGGCCGTTGCCGGAGCCGGCCTTCTCGATGAGGAGGCGGGCGACGAGGCGGCCGATGCGGCCGAAGCCGTAGAGGACGACGTCGCGGCCGTCGCGGCACTCGATCTTGTTGGCGCCGGTGGCGCCGGCGACGGCTCCGGCGGTGAACTCCTCCACCGAGAGACCGCGGTCGTCGGCCTTGTACTCCGCGGCGAGCATGCCGATGTCGATCTGGGACGGGCCCAGGTCGAGCGTGGCGAGGGCCCGCAGGAAGGGCATGGTCTCGGTGACCGAGAGCTCCTCACCGGCGATCTGACGGGCGAATCGGTGGGTCTTGAGAATGCTCACCACCGACTTGTTCACCAGGGAACGGCTGTACAGCAGGACCGTGACGTCCCGCTCCCGGTGCAACTTCCCGATGATCGGAATCATCGACTCCGCGATCTCCTCGCGGTTCTTCCAGCTGGTGAACGAGTCGTCATTGACAGTCACGAGTTCATCTTTCGAGCTAGGCGGTGCTCATATGCTAACCCGACGGCATTTTGATCTAGCCCGCGGGGCCGCCTTCCGCTCCCCCTCCCTTCACCGGTCGACCCTCACCCCGCACTACTCGACCGTCACCACGACCGAGTGCCAGCCGGCGGCCCCGTCGGGCATGGTGTCGGTGCGCCGCTCGGGCTGGGTGGCGCCGGTGCCGTCGGTGGCGCGGACCGTGAGGGTGTGGCGGCCGGGTGCGGCCTGCCAGGGGTGGACCCACTGGCGCCAGGTGTCCTGACTGTCCTCGGCGCCGAGCCGGGCCTCCTGCCAGGGTCCGTCGTCGACCCTGACCTCCACCCGCGAGATCCCCCGGTGCTGGGCCCAGGCGACCCCGGCGATCATGACCGTGCCGGCCGCAGGGCGGGCGAGGTCCCGGGGGGTGTCGATCCGGGACTGGGTCTTGACCGGGGCCTCGGCGGCCCAGCCGCGCGGGACCCAGTAGGCGTCGTAGGCGTCGAAGGTGGTCAGTTCGATGGACTCGATCCACTTGCAGGCGGAGACGTACCCGTAGAGCCCCGGGACGAGCATGCGGACCGGGAAGCCGTGGTCGAAGGGGAGCGGTTCGCCGTTCATGCCGAAGGCGAGCAGAGAGTCGCGGCCGTCCATCACGTCCTCGACCGGGGTTCCGAGCGTCATGCCGTCGACGGAGCGCGCGACGAGCTGGTCGGCGGGACCGCCCTCGGACGGCGGGCGCACCCCGGCCTGGCGGAGCAGGTCCGCGAGGCGCACGCCCAGCCAGCGGGCGTTGCCGACGTAGGGGCCGCCGACCTCGTTGGAGACGCAGGCGAGGGTGATGTCCCGCTCGACCACCTCGCGGGCCATCAACTCGCGCAGGTCGAGGGAGAGTTCGCTCGTGACGCCCATGCCGTGGACGCGCAGCCGCCAGCCGTCGGCGTCGACCTTGGGGACGACGAGGGCGGTGTCGACCCGGTAGAAGTCCTTGTTCGGGGTCACGAAGGGGCTGATGCCGGGCACGTCGAGCTGGGCGCCCGGCGGCACGGCCGGGGCGGCCGACGCCGGCCTGGGTAGCCGCAGAGCCCTGCGGGAGGCCGTGGCGCCCTCCCCCGAGGACGGCCCGGCCGCCCGGCCGAGGGCGGCGGCGACGGTCGCCACCACGCCCGCGCCGGCGGCGACGACGAGGAAGCTCCGCCGGTCGGCGCGAGCGGCCGCCTGCGGCGGTTCGTCGGCGCCCGAGGCGAGCAGCCGGCCGATGAGGACGTACAGCAGGAGGGCGCCCACGACCGCCCCGACGAGCGAGGGCAGAGCGTCGAGCGCGGAGTCGGAGTCGGGCCTGGTGACGGCGGCGAGCGCGCCGACGACACCGAAGCCGAGGACGCCGGCGGCCCCGGCCGCACGGTGGCGCAGGGCGAGCAGGCCGAGGGCCGCGGCGATCAGACCGAGGACGAGCACGATGCCCAGCAGGAGGACGGCCTTGTCGCTCTCCCCGAACGTACGGATCGCCCACTGCTCGACGGCGGCCGGGGTCCGGTCGACCACGGCGTCGCCGACGGCCGTGACCGGGCCCGACTCGTGCCGGATCAGGCCGGCGAGGACGTCGGCGACGGCCAGGGCGACGTAGCCGGAGAGGACACCGCCGACGACGGCGAGCAGCCGGTCGGTGCGGGTGGGCCCCCTGCGGGCGGAGCGTGTGGCGTTCATGGTTCCCAGCATCGGCATACGGGGGCCGATGTGGCGGGATTTCACCCGAGCGCCGCCGCCGCTTCCTCGACCAGGGCGGCCAGGGCCGCGCCCAGGGCGTCGAGTCCGGGCCCCGCGGGGCCGCCGGGCTCCGCCATGTAGACGTCGCGCCGGATCTCGATCATCAGGGCGGCGACGCGCGGGTCACGGCCGTAGTGCGCGAGCGGCACGTACGTCCCGGCGAAGGGGCTGTCCGTCCCGATGCCGCCGAACGGCGCGAAGGCCTTCCGTGCCGCGTCCAGCAGGGCGGGCGGTGTGTGGAAGGGGTCGGTACCGAGGCAGATGGGCGGCCGGGGGCCGGCGCCGTGCAGCTCGTAGGGCAGCGCTTCGGTCGGGTACGAGTGCACGTCGATGATCACCGCATGGCCGGCCGCCGCGAGGCGGGCGTCGACGGCGGCGGTCATGGCACGGGCGTACGGCGTGAAGTACCGCTCCAGGAGCGGCCGTTCGTCGAAGTCCTCGGGCCGCAGTTCGGCACGGTGCGTGGTCCGGGTGTAGACCGCGCCCATGCCGACCGCGCGCATCTCCTCGCGCTCGCCCGGGAACCGCTCGGGGTCGACGACAAGGCGGGAGAGCAGATTGACGAACCGCCAGGGGGTGACGGCGGCGGCCCGTGCGGCCACGTCCGCGAGGGCGGCGGTGTGGGCGTCGGTGATGTGGTCCAGCTCGCGCCCGAGTTCCTCGTCGCCGAGCACGATGCCGGCGCGCACGTCCGGCGGGAGGTCCCGGGAGGAGTGCGGCACGTGGAGGAGGACCGGGGAGCCGGGGTCTCCGGGGAGGAGCTGGAAGGACGGGGGCATGGCGTGGCTGTCCTCGCTGTACGGAGTCGATGGCGTAGGGCACCGGACGATCCGGCGATCCGGCGATCCGGCGTTCCGGCGTTCCGGCGTTCCGGCGTTCCGGCGTTCCGGCGTTCCGGCCCCAACGTGGCGGACCGGGCGGCGGGCGCGAAAGTGCGCGCGCCGCCCGGTCCGTATCGTCACATCCGGTTACGCGGCGTCCCGCACCGAGCCCGTGAACTCGGGCCCGTGGTGCGGGTCCCAGTTGTCGTCGTAGGTGGTCAGACGGGCCCGCAGGGTCTCCGTGGGCTCGCTGAGCGCGTCCGCGACGGTCGGGATCGAGACCTCGACGCTCGTCTGTCCGGCGGGCACGTCCGCCCAGAGGCTCGCGGGCTCACCCTCCCAGCCGAGCGCGGAGAGCGGCTTGGGCGGGTTCGGCACGGCGCCGAAGAACTGCTCCAGCCAGCTCGGCGCGACGTCCGCGCTGGACAGCTCGGGGCCGCCGGTGACGGGCAGGAGTTCGAGGACGCCGCCGACCTCCACGTCGGCGGGCGCGGACAGGTTCACCCGCCAGGTCAGGGGCTTGCCCTCGGTGACGTCGTCGGCGACGGGGGTCACCGTGACCGTGGGCTTCGCGTCGTCGTTCTTCGCGGTGACACCACCGCGGTGGGCACCGACGGCCACGCCCTTGACGGCCTTCACGGAGATGTCCCGCGACAGGTCGTAGCCGAAGCGGGTGTTGCCCGTCACCTCGACCGGCACGTCGATGGACTGGCTCCCCGGGCTCACGGTCACGATCCGGGACGTCACCTCGTCCGAGCCCGGCTGCGGGGTGAACACCCGGACCTGGCCGCTGCCCTGGCCGGAGACCTGGACCGGAACGCGGTAGGTCCGCACGCCGGAGTCGCCCTCGTCCACGGTCAGCCGGCCGATGTCGATGCGGGGCATCGCGCCGGGCTGGGCTGCCGGGGTGCCGGGGCGCCAGCCCCAGGCGTCCATCAGCCAGGCCTGGCCCGAGCCGCCGCTCGGGGTCAGTTCGAGGGTCGTGATCCGCGTCAGGTCCAGCTTGGACCGGGAGGCCGGGGCGAGCGGTACGCGGACCTCACGCCCCCAGTGGGAGGTGGTCCGGTCGCTGCCCGGGAGGCCGTCGATCTGCGCCCGGCCGAGTGGCGCCCGGCGGCCGTCGGCGTCGACGAGCGCGATGTCCAGGCGCGTACCGGTGGTGTTGGGCGGCACGATGACGCGGAGCGCGAGCGAGCCGGAGCCCTTGAGGGAGACCGGGCGCTCGGAGCGCAGGGTCGCCTTGGCCCCCGCGCCCGTACCCGACCAGCGCAGGGCGACGGCGTCGCGGCCCGGTTCGGGCGAGGCCTCCCAGTACGCGAAGTGCGGCGACCGGCCGCCCGTGCCGCCCTCGTTCTCCGGCAGGCAGGCGCGGGCCGGGTCCGGGTCGATCTGCGCGCAGAGGCGGCCGCCGCCGGTCACGGTGAGCCCGGGGCCGGGCAGGAAGCCGGGGGTGCGGTGCGCGCCGACGGCGTGGCTGAGGACGCGCGCGGGGCCGGCCGAGAGGACGCGGCGGCCGGTGCCGTCGAGCAGCGGACGGACCCGGTCGTCACCGCCGACGAACAGCTGGGCCGCGGCGGCGATGTAGGTGGCGCCCACGGTCTGCTGCTGCGTGGCGGTCAGCCGGGTCTTGGTGCCGGGCGAGCAGACCGGGTCCTGCGCGTCGTCCGAGGAGAAGTCGTCGAAGGCGGGCGCCTCCGCCTGGCCCGGAGTCCACTCGCTGTTGAAGTAGTTGTGGTTCGCGCCGATCATGTACACCGCACTCTGCAGCGCGGTGCCACGGCTCACACCGCGGGTGCCGTCGGCGTAGATCTGGCCCTGGAGGTCGGAGACGTCGCCGTCGCAGCCGGGCAGCATGGTCATCGAGGGCACGTCCGGGGCCGGGTTCTGGCCGAAGATCGTGGGGCCGATGAGGACGTTGCCGCGGATCGTCCAGCGCGCCTGGCCGGGGGCTCCGTCCTGGTCGGCCGGGGGCCGGTGCAGGCTGTCGAGCGCCGCGCGGTTCACGCCCTCGCCGCCCCGGGAGTGGCCGACGAGCAGGACGCGGGAGAGGTCGGCCGGCGCGGTGGCGCGGACCGCCGCAGGGGCGCCGTCGGCCTTGGCGGCCCAGTCCGCCCAGCGGCCCAGGTGCTGCCGCACGAGGGACGAACGGGCCTGCGCGCCGGCGTCGTCCGCCGCGTGGTCCTGGGCGTTGATGCCGTTGGCGGAGATGGAGACCGTCACATAGCCCTGGGAGGCGAGGAGTTTCTGGGCGGCCAGGTAGCCCTTGTGGCTGGGGATCGGCTTGGTGCCGGGGCCGCAGGGCCAGGAGCCGGTCACCTCCTCACCGGGGCCGTAGCAGGTGCCGTGGCGGCCGTGCAGGAAGAGCGCGAGCGGCCGCTTCCCGGGTGCGCCGGTCGGTCCGACGACGACGGCGCGCATCTCGATCGGCTCGGCGTATCCGGGCAACCGGACGGCCGGCAGGTCGTATTCGCCGCTGACGGTGCGGTAGGCGCCGGGCTTGCCGGGGTCGACCGGGTTGAGCGGCAGGGGCGGTTCCACCCGCCCGGAGGGGGCGTGGGGCCTGCTCCGTGGAGCCTTGTTCGCGGCGTCCGCGGCGCCGGGGGTACCGGCGTCCAGGCGGCGCCCGGCGGCCACGACCCGCAGGTCCTTCGCGGCGCCCAGCCGTACGCCGTCGGCCTTCAGCCGGAACGCGCGTCCGTCGGCGGCCGGTGCGGGGCGGCCGAGGAGCCTCTTGCCCGAGTAGAACTCGACGCGGGCGTCGCCCATGGGCACGGGTTCGCCGGCCGTCCAGACGAGCTCCCGGTCGGCGCCCTCGCCGGTGAGCCGCCAGCCCTCCGGCAGCGTCCCGTCGACGCCACCGGCTCTCTCGCCGCCCGCTCGGGACAGCGGGCCCGGCGACGGTTCGGCGTACGCCGGCAGTGGCGCCGCCGCGGCCAGGGCGACTAAGGCCACGGCCGTGGTCACCACACGTGTGACACGTATCAAAGCGGTCTTCCTCACGATCGGTTCTCTCGGGACACCTCGGGGCGCCTCAGGACGCCTCGGGGTCCCCTCTCGTGACCGGAGGACGGCAACCGGTGGGCGTGGGTTGCCTCGTGGGACGGGAGAAGGCCGGGCTCGCGGAGAGATCGGCGGGAAATCGCCGCACGGGGGTAGGCCCGCCGGACCCGCTTGTTATACGTTCCGTCTAACAGCTTGCTAGACGCCGCATCTAACAAGACGTGCGGCGTCTCGATCCGATCGATCCGAGTCGAGAGCCGAGGAGCCGCACATGGCACGCAGCACCGCCCCACGGGAGAGCGAGGACCGGCACGTCGAGCAGGAGGTCGCCCGGCGGCTGCTCGACTCGGCCGCGCAGCTGTCCTACGACCCGGCCACCGAGGTGGACTGGGACACCCCGCTGGACAAGGACTTCCACGGCGCGAGCCCCGAGTGGAGCACCCTCTACGGCACCGCGTACTGGGGCGAGTTGACCGACGCGCAGCGCAAGGAGCTGACGCGCCAGGAGGCCGCGTCGGTGGCCAGCACCGGCATCTGGTTCGAGATGATCCTGCAGCAGATGGTGCTGCGCGACATGTACGCCAAGGACCCGACCGACCCCCGCTTCCAGTGGGCGCTCACCGAGGTCGCCGACGAGTGCCGGCACTCGATCATGTTCGCGCGCGGCGCCGCGAAGCTCGGCGCCCCGGCCTACCGTCCGCACCGGCTCGCGATCGAACTCGGCCGCGCCTTCAAGACGGTCGCCTTCGGCGAGGCGGCGTACGCGGCGATCCTGGTCGCCGAGGAGGTCCTCGACGTGATGCAGCGCGACTGGATGCGCGACGAGCGGGTGGTGCCGTTCGTCCGCACGATCAACAACATCCATGTCGTGGAGGAGTCGCGGCACATGAAGTTCGCCCGCGAGGAGACCCTCCGCCGGCTGCGGGGCGCGAGCGGGGTGCGCCGCCGGTTCCACGCGCTGGTGATCGCCATCGCCTCGTACGTCATCGTCACCAGCATGGTGGGCCGGAAGGTCTACGAGAGCGCGGACCTCGACGTCGAACGCGCCGTCGCCGAGGCGAAGGCGAACGAGCACCACAAGGCCCTGATGCGGTCGAGCTGCGCGGGCCTCATGGAGTTCCTGGCCTCCGCCGGGCTGCTCACCCGGCCGGCGCTGGCCTTCTACAGGCGCGCCCACCTGATCTGACCGCGGCGGACCGACCCCACCAGACCCGACCGCGATCCCGACCCCGCCCGAAGCCGAAGCCGTAGCCGTAGCGACCCCGAGCTGAGCCGACGACATGACCTACGCCATCACCCAGACCTGCTGCAACGACGCGACCTGTGTCGCCGTGTGCCCCGTCAACTGCATCCGTCCGACGCCGCGGGAGCGGGAGTTCGGCTCCACCGAGATGCTCCACATCGACCCGGCGACCTGCATCGACTGCGGCGCGTGCGCCGACGCCTGCCCGGTCGACGCGATCTTCCCCGTGGACAGCCTCTCCCCCGCCCAGGCCGGGTACGCGGCCGTCAACGCCGCGTACTTCGCCGACAAGGAGCCGCTCGAAGCGGCCACGACCGGCCCGAACTTCCACTCCTGGGGCGCCCCGGCCTTCGAGCGGAGCCTGCCGTCCGACTTCGCGCCGATCCGGGTCGCTATCGTCGGGACAGGACCGGCCGGGATGTACGCGGCGGAGGACCTCCTGCTCCACACCAACGCCGAGGTGACCCTCGTCGACCGGCTGCCCGTGGCGGGCGGTCTCGTCCGGTACGGCGTGGCGCCCGACCACCCCGCGACCAAGAAGGTCGGGGACACCTTCGCCCGCTTCCACACCCACCCCCGGGTACGGCTGCGGCTCGGCGTCGAGGTCGGCAGGGACGTCACGGCGGCGGAACTCGCCGCGCACCACGACGCGGTGGTGTACGCCGTCGGCGCCTCCGCCGACCGCGGGCTCGCCGTCCCCGGCGAGGAGCTGGCCGGCAGCGTCCCCGCCACGGAGTTCGTGTCCTGGTACAACGCCCACCCGGAGACCGCCCCGGACGCGATCGACCTGACCGGCGCGGAACGGGTCGTGGTGGTCGGCAACGGGAACGTGGCGCTCGACGTCGCCCGGATCCTCGTGACGGACCCCGAGGCCCTGGCCGGCACCGACATCGCCGACCACGCGCTCGCGGCCCTGCGCGGCTCCCGGGTGCGCGAGGTCGCGCTGCTCGGGCGCCGGGGCCCGGAGGACGCCGCGTACACGGCCTCCGAACTCCGTGCCCTCACCCACCTGTCCGGGGTGCGCCTCGTCGTCGACGACCACGACCCGCGCACCGGCGCGGCGATCGACGGCGCGGCGCCGGGAGCGAAGGCGGCGCTGCTACGGGACGTGGCGAGGGAGACCGTCGACTGGACGCGGCCGGCGAGCCCGGACCGGCGGATCGTGCTCCGGTTCCACTCGGCGCCCATGGCCCTGGTCGGCGAGGACGCAGTGCGGGGCGCGCGGGTGACGGAGGGTCGGGGTGAGCGCGAGATCCCGGCCGGGCTCGTCCTGCGGGCGGTCGGCTACCGGGGCGTGCCGGTGCCGGGGCTGCCCTTCGACGAGGCGACCGGCACCGTGCCGCACGAGCGCGGCCGGGTGGCCGGGATGCCCGGAACGTACGTCGTCGGCTGGATCAAGCGCGGCCCTTCGGGCGGGATCGGGGCCAACCGGACCTGCGCCGCCGAGACGGTCGGCGCGCTGCTCGCGGACGCCGTGGCGGGCGCCCTGCCCGCTCCGTCCCGTACGGCCCGGGCGTTCCGGCGCCTGGTGCGCGGGCGCGCCGAGGTCGTCGACGCCCGCGGCCTGGCCGCGATCGACCGGGCCGAACGCGCCAAGGGCCGTGCGACGGGCCGCCCGCGCGTCAAACTCACCACGGTGGCCGCCCTCGTGGCGACGGCGCGCCGCTCCCGCCTGCGCCTCCTCAGCTGACCTGTCAGTCCGTGACCTTCTCCCAGGCCGTGGTGCCGAGCAGGCCCGTCTCGCCGACGTCGAGGCCGCCCTCCGGCACCACGGTCTGGCGGGCCACGCCCGGGGCCGGGGCGATCTCGACGTACACCCCGCTGCCGCGCTGGGTCGCCGAGTCGACGGCCGAGTACCGCCAGGCGAAGACGGAGCGCGCGGACTCGCCGGGCTTCAGCGTCACCGGGTGCGGGCCCGGGTCCTCCATCTGCGCGATGGGGCCCGTCCCCTTGAGGACGGTGACATCCATCGGCTGCCGGTTCACGTCCCGTACGCGTACGTCCGGATATCCGTTGACGCGCTGCTCGCCCGTACCGCAGTTGGTGACGGTCACCGGCATCGCGCGCAGGCCCATGGCCGCGTTGACCATGCCGGTCGTCACGTTCACCCCGGTGGCCGGGCAGCCCTCCGGGGCGGTGGCGGTGGGCGGTTCCATCGGCGGAGCGATCCCCAGGTCCGCGGGGCCGCCCGGGCGGGACGGGGTTCCCGACGGCTCGGCGGTCGCGTGCGAGCCGGTCCGCTCGGGGTCGACCTCGCGGTCGAGTTCGGCCCCGAGGCCGCACCCGGCGGTGAGGAGGGCGGCGGCCAGCAGGACCGGGCCGTGGCGCGGAGATATGACGGTCATGCCGCGATCATCACACGGCGGCCGCCGGGGCCAGGGCTACTCGAACCGTGAGGTGTCGCCCGCCCCTCGGCGTACGATCTCCGGCTCACCCTCCGAGAAGTCGATGACGGTCGTCGGTTCCGTACCGCAGTCGCCGGAGTCGAGGACGGCGTCCACCGCGTGGTCGAGCCGCTCCTTGATCTCCCAGCCCTGGGTCATCGGTTCGTCCTCGCCGGGCAGGAGGAGGGTGCTGGAGAGCAGCGGTTCGCCGAGCTCCTCCAGGAGGGCCTGGGTGACGACGTGGTCGGGGATCCGGACACCGACGGTCTTCTTCTTGGGGTGCAGCAGCTGGCGCGGGACTTCCTTCGTCGCCGGCAGGATGAAGGTGTAACTGCCGGGCGTCGACGCCTTCACGGCGCGGAACACGTCGTTGTCGACCTGCACGAACTGGCCGAGCTGCGCGAAGTTCTGGCACACCAGGGTGAAGTGGTGGCGGTCGTCGAGTTCGCGGATCGCTCGGATCCTGTTGATGCCGTCGCGGCTGCCGATGCGGCATCCCAGCGCATAGCAGGAATCCGTCGGGTACGCGATGAGCGCGTCGGAGCGGATGCTGTCCGCCACACTGCTGATGGTGCGCCGCTGGGGGTTCTCGGGGTGCACGTCGAAGTACTTCGCCATGCGGGGCAGTCTAGGTTCTCCGTCGGGTCCGGCCCGGGACGGCGGGCCGGTGCGGTTCCCCGCACGTTCGGGCGGGAGCGGGCGACCGTCAGGCCGCGAGGCGCAACTCCTGGCGCAGGACTATGGCGTTGAGCCGGATCGCGTACGGCGCGACGTCCATGAGCTCCAGGGCGGCTGCCTGCTCCTTCGCCAGCTCGACGGTCACGTCGATGCAGAAGGCGATCGCGTACATGTGGTCCCCGGTCTCCTCGTCCTGGAGGGCGAAGAACAGGTCACGGTAGTAACGGGTGCGGTCCGGGCCCTCCTCGTAGTACGAGAGTCCCGGCTCGCCCTCCTGCGCGGCGAGGCCGGTGAAGGCGTCGGCGAGCTCCTTCTCCACGGTGTCCCAGAACGAGGCCTCGGCGAACTCGACGGGCAGCGCCTGGCGCACCGCCTCCTTGAGGGAGAGCACCATGACCATGACGGGGGCCTGCTCCTGGAGTCCCCAGCCGCGCACCATCTTCACGACGGCGCTGTCCGGGATCTCGGCGGCTGCCCGGTGGATGTTCTCGAAGTCGAAGTTGACGGTGGCGGGCGCGATCGCCTGCTGGAACAGCCGGTCGATGGCCCGGGCCTGGTCGAGATGGTCCCGGCCCACCTCTATGACGGTCTTGAAACTGGCGGCCATGAAACTCCTCCTATTAGGTGATCAAGAGGGGTCAGTATGCCGTCTGGCGTCCGACTGCCACAGTCTTGTCGTCATGTCGACTTGGACGGACAGTACGGGGATGGCGATCGTAGTGCTGGTGGGCACGCTGGACACCAAAGGTCTGGAGTACGGATGGCTGCGCGCGCGGCTGGAGAGCCGCGGGGTCGAGGTCATCATGGTCGACACGGGGGTGATCGGGGCCCCTCGGACACCCCCGGACGTCCCCCGCGCCGAGGTGGCGCGGGCGGCGGGCGTGGATCTCGACGGGTTACAGAACGAGGGGGACCGGGGCGCGGCGGTGACCGCGATGGCGCGCGGGGCGGCCGAGGTCGTGCGGCGGCTGCACGCGGAGGGCAGGCTGCACGGGGTGCTCGCCCTCGGCGGCAGCGGCGGCACATCGATCGCGACGCGGGCGATGCGGGCGCTGCCGCTCGGGGTGCCGAAGGTGATGGTCTCCTCGATGGCCTCGGGCGATGTCGCGCCGTACGTCGGTTCGGCCGACATCACCCTGATGTACAGCGTGGTGGACATCGCCGGGGTCAACCGGGTCTCGGCGCCGATACTGGCGAACGCGGTCGACGCGGTGGCCGGCATGGCGCGGGGCTACGCCGAGACGGCGGCGGCTCCCGCGGTGCGGGACGACCGGCCGCTCGTCGCCGCGAGCATGGCGGGCGTGACGACCCCCGGGGTCGACGCGGCCCGGGCACGGCTGACCGAACTCGGCTACGAGGTGCTGGTCTTCCACGCGAGCGGGGCGGGCGGCCGGACGCTGGAGTCGCTCGCCGAGCAGGGACTCTTCGCGGGCGTCCTCGACCTGACGCTCTGCGAGCTGGCGGACGACCTCTGCGGGGGCATCCTGACGGCAGGACCCGACCGGCTGCTCGCCGCCGGGCGCGCGGGGATCCCGCAGGTGGTGAGCCCCGGCGCGCTCGACATGGTGAAGTTCGGGCCGCTGGACACGGTCCCGGAGCGGGTGCTGGACCGGGACGTGCGGGTGCACAACCCGTCGATCTCGGTGGTGCGGACGACGGCCGAGGAGTGCGCGGAGCTCGGCGCGCGCGTCGCCGTGAAGCTGCTCTCCGCGACCGGGCCCACGGCGGTGTGCCTGCCGCTGCGCGGCCTGTCCACGCTGGGCGCGCCGGGTGGGCCGTACCACGACCCGGTCCTGGACGAGGTCGTGTTCGACGCGGTCAGGGACGGGTTGCGGGGCAGCCCGGTCGACGTGGTGGAGTTCGACACCCACCTGAACGACCCGTCGTTCGGCCGCGCGGCGGCGGAGCTGCTGCACCGCCTGATCGAGGAGAGCCGGTGAGCTAGGCCGCTCACTGCGGGAGGTCGGCCAGGCGGCGGCGGTCGAGCGGGGAGGAGCGGCGGTCGAGGCGTTCCTCCAGGAGGTGGCGGGCCACGTCGCACTGGCCCGCTTCGAGGAGGGCGTGGAGCAGGGTCTCCTCGACGACCTCGCGCTGCGCGGCGCTGCCGCCCACCCGTCGCAGGGTGGGGAGCAGGCCGCGCAGTCCGTCGACCGCCGCCGTCCACCGTTCCTCCAGGACGGCTTCGAGCGCGTGGCAGAGCGGGGCGATGACCTCGCGCTGGACGGCGTCGGCCCCGGCGGCGTGGGCGCGCAGGCGCCGGAGCGCGGCCAGGTCGCCGGCCGCGGTGAGGGCGACCGCGCTGTGCAGGGCGGTGAACGCGGTGGCGGGCCGTTCGAGAAGGTCGCGGGCGACGGCGTCGAGCACGCCGTCCACGGGGACGCTGCCGGTCCAGTTCCGGGTCATCCGGGCCCGCCACAGCAGCGAGCCGGAGTCGACGAGGGCGCGTACGCCGTTGACCTGGCGCGGCCCGAGCTGGGCGAACCAACGGCGGCGTACGGCCTCGGAGTCGTCCAGGGCGAGTTCGTGCAGGGCCACGTGCCAGGAGAAGTGGGCCCGGTGCACGGCGCCCCTGCCCTGGCCGCCGATCCAGCCGTCGAGCCAGTCGCGGCCCGCGCGGTGGGCGCCGGACTCGTAGTGGACGTGGGCCAGGGCGTGGGCGGCGTGCCCGGAGGCGGGTTCGGCGGCCAGGGCGGCGGTGGCGAGGAAGCCGGCCTCGTCGACGCGCCCCTGCTCCTGGCGGAGGAAGGCGAGGAGCGACGTGGGGAACCAGTGGCCGTCGTAGGCGGGCGCGGTGTGCTCCACCAGGCGCTGGGCGAGGGTCCCGTCGAGGTCGCCGACGCCGGAGAAGGCGATCGTGGGCACGGCGATGCTCAGGGCGAAGGCGTCGACCGGGTGCCGGTCGAGGTGGTCGACGAGCGCCCGGTCCCCGTCCGCTCCCCCGTCGTCACCCGACGCCTCGATCCTGCGGGTCACGACGTCCACGAACGAGCGCTCCCGCTCGTCACCGCGCTCGGCGACTCCTCGCTGGGCGTCGGCGAGTTCGCGGTGTACGTCGACCTCGGCGCCGCACTCGTGGCCGAGGAGGGCGAGCGCGGCGTGGCCGAGGGCGAAGCCGGGGTCGAGCGCGGTGGCCCGGGCGAACGCCTCGGCCGCCTTGGCCCGCACGGTGACCACCCGGCCGAGGCCGCTGCGGTAGGCGGCGGCCGCGGCGGCGTGGGTGGAGAGCGGCAGCCCGAACTGGTCGGTGGGCCGGCGGCGGGTGGGCTGCGGGGCGCGGGTGAACGGGGCGAGCACGGCCTCGGCGACCTCCCGGGCCTGGGCCCTGATCTCGGGGATCGCGGTCGTCTCCCACAGCTCGCCGCGCCGGGACGAGCCGAGGGTGAACAGCGGCCGGTGGGTGGCGCCTCCCGCGTCGCGGAGGCGGCCCGCGTCGGTGGCGACGCCGATGCCGAGGGGCCCGGGCACGGCGAGTCCGCCGTCGAGCAGGCTGCCCCAGAGCGGGTCGGCGGCGGCGTCGAGCCGTAGCCCGGGCCCGGTGCAGTCCACGACCCAGGCGACTTCGATCTCCCGCCCGTCGGCGAGCCCGACGCGGATCCGGCCGTCGTCCAGCGGCTGGGCGGCTGTGATCCGGCCCGCGTGGACGCGCAGCCGGTGGGCGGCGCGCGCCCGGGCGATCGCCTCGGCGGTGGCCGGGGCCATCCGGTGGCGGTGGACGTTCCAGCGGGTCGCGTCCCGCTCGAGGAACTCGGCGCGCTCCTCGTCGGTGAGGCCCTGCCAGAGCGCGCCGATCACGGGCCGCAGCCCGTCGAGGGCGGGTCGCCAGTCGCCGTGGTCGCGCATCGAGGCCGCGAAGTGGAGCCGGAGCGCGGTGCGCAGCCGGTGCAGCGGGAGGGCCGTGAGGCCGGGCGGCGGGGGTACGGGCGGCAGCGGGGCGACGGCGTGCGGCCGGGGCAGGAGCCCGCTGCGGGAGAGGGCGTGCACGGTACGGCCGGGCCGGTCGAGGACCAGCGCGAGGTCGACGGCGGTCAGCCCCGCGCCGACGAGCAGCACGTCGTCGTCCGCGCCGACGGCGTCGAGCGCGCCGGGCGCCCACGGGGCGGTGATGAACCGCGCGGAGCGGCTCAGTTCGGCGGGCGCCCAGCGGGCGGTCCCGGCGGCGGGCCCGGTGGCGAGGACGACACTGTCGGCGGCCACTTCGGCGCCGTCGTCGAGCCCCACGACGAACCGCCCGTCGCTCGTCTCCGCGCAGCCGGTCGCCCGGGCCCGCACGCGCCGTACGGAGACGGTGCCGTGGGCGGTGATGACGGCGCGGCCGAGGGTGTCGGCGAGGTAGGAGCCGAAGCGATACCGGGAGGCGAAGTCCGCGGCGGTGACGGTGGATTCACCGTGCCGGCAGAGCCAGCGCCGGAAGTGCCCGGCGTCGTCGGGATAACAACTCATACCGCCCACCGGCACGTTGAGCCGGTGCTCGGCGACCTCGGTGGCGTAGGCCGTACCGCGCCCGGCCTCGGCCGCCGGGTCGATCAGGACGAGATCGACCGGGGTCCGCCGCCGGGCGGCCGTCTCGCACAGCTGGACGGCGACCAGCGCCCCGGCCGCGCCCGCGCCGACGACGGCCACGGTCGGTCGCGGACGGGGGGACGCGGTGGGGGGCGTGGGCACGAGGAACCTCCGGCCGGACGGACACTGGGCGACGACGTGACGAGGTACTGCGTACTGCACTATGTCGATGAACAATGTGAATGGACAAGAGCGCACCGTCCCTTCACCCATCGGCCTGATCGGTTTCGGGCCAGCCGTGAGACATTGAGGCGGTGAGGATCTCAGCACGAACGGACTACGCGGTCAGGGCCATGGCGGAGCTGGCCTCCTCCCCCGACCGGCCGCTGAAGGCGGAGGACGTCGCCGGGCGGCAGGACATCCCGGTCCGCTTCCTCTTCGTCGTCCTCAGCGAACTGCGCCAGGCCCGCCTGGTCCGCAGCGTGCGCGGCCCGGACGGCGGCTACACCCTCGCCCGTCCGGCCGCGGAGATCACCCTCGCCGACGTCCTCCGCGCGATGGACGGCCCCCTGGTGAGCGTCCGCGACCTGAAACTGACCGGCCTGGAGTACCGAGGCGCGGCGGCCCCCATGCCGGACGTCTGGCGCGCGGTACGAGCAAGCCTCCGCCACGTCCTGGAGGGCACCACCCTCGCGGACCTGGCATCAGGCGCCCTGCCGGAGCTGGTCCAGAACAGGGCCCGCGAGTACACCGACGACGTACGGACGTATCCGTAACCGGTATGCCGACGGATTCGGTGTCAGAGGCCCACTGGGCCGTTCCAGGTGCCGGTGCCGACCACCCACATGACGTGGACGGCACCGTGCCTGTCCGCGAAGAAGAGGTCGATCTGCTCGGCGGTCTGCCGGGCCGTCACAAGGGCCGCGTTCGCGGGGGCCGTGTTCGGGGGTGTGAGCGCGACGGGCTTGTTCCAGATGCCGTTGCCGACCACCCACGCGACGTTGACCGCGCCGCCCTTGTCGATGAAGAAGACGTTGACCTGGTCGCCGGTCTGGCCGGCCGTGGCCAGTTTCGCGTTCTTCTCGACGGTCTCGGGCGGTGTGAGGGCGATGGGGCCGTTCCATTTGCCGGTACCCATCACCCACATGACGTGGACGGCGCCGTCCTCGCCCACGAAGAACAGGTCGACTTGGTCGGCGGACTGCCTGGCCGTCGCAAGCGCCGCGTTCGTGGGGGCCGTGTTCGGGGGTGTGAGCGCGACGGGCTTGTTCCAGGTGCCCGTGCCGACCACCCACGCGACGTTGACCGCGCCGAACTTGTCAACGAAGAAGACGTCGACCTGGCCGTCGTCGGCGACCTGCCGGGCGGTGGCCAGCGCCGCTTCCTTGCGGACGGTGTCGGGCGGTGTGAGCGCGACGGGTTTGTTCCAGACGCCGGTGCCCACCACCCACATGACGTGGACGGCGCCGTCCTCGCCCACGAAGAACAGGTCGGTCTGTTCCCCGGTCTGCCAGGCCGTGGCCAGAGCCGCGTTCGGGGGAGCCGTCTTGGGGCCCGTCAGGGCGAGGGGACCGTTCCACGCGCCCTTGCCGACGACCCACATGACGTTCACGGCGCCGGCGCGGTCGACGAAGAACGTGTCGATCTGGGCGGCCGTCTGCCGGACGGAGGCGATCCGTGTGCCCGGCTCGACGACTCCCGCGGCGGTCAGCTCGAAGGGCCCTTCCCATGCTCCGACGCCTTCGACGAACGTCACGGCGATCGCCCCGAAGCGGTCGGCGAAGGTCACGTTGAGCTGGCTGCCCGGCTCGAAGAACGGCTGGAAGTCGATCTGGCTCTCGGTGGCCAGCGCCGCCCCTGCGGCGGTCACACGGCCGTAGGCGTAGTCGGCCGTCGCGATGTCGCCGGGGCTCAGCGTGAGGGCCAGTCCGACATTCACACAGGTCAATGGATTGATGACCGTCAATGTCGGAGGGGTCGCGCTCGGCGGGTAGTGCATGATCGAGCCGCAGTCGTACGGACCGACGGGCGCGCAGTCCACTGCCGGTCCGTAGTTCGGTGGAGTGCCGCCGACGATGGTCACGAAGTCGACCGAGTCGGGCCGCGAGTGCTCGTGCTTCAGGCCGATCGCATGGCCCAGTTCGTGCATGACGTCGACCGCTGCCAGGTTCCTGGGTCTGAAGACGACCGGACCGTTCCACTTTCCCTTTTCGACCACCCACATCGCAGCGAGGGAGCCGTCCGTGCCGATGTAGAAGAGGTCGAGCTGCTTGTCCGTCGGCCGGGCGGTGGCGAGTGCACCGCCGCCACGGGCAGTGCCAGGGGGTGTCAGGCCCACGGGTGGGTGCCATTCGCCGGTGCCGTCGACCCACATGACCTGGATGACCCCGGACACGTGGACAAAGAACAGGTCGATCTGATCATCCGCCTGCCGTGCGGTCGCGAGCGCGTCTCCCGAAACCGCCACGCCGGGGGCGGTGATGCTTTCGGGCGCGTGCCACTCTCCGTTGCCGACCACCCACATGACGTTGACCGCGCCGTTATGACCGACGAAGAAGAGGTCGATCTGGTCATCCGTCTGCCGGGCCGTGGCGAGCGGGGCGACGATGGACGCCGCGCCGCGACCGGTGAGGCCGATGGGTTGGCTCCAGGCGCCGTTGCCCACGACGAACACAACGGTGATCACCCCACCCGTGTCGATGCCGGCGCCGACGTAGAACAGGTCGAGCTGCCCCTCCGTCTGGTGGGCAGTGGCCAGTGGCGCGCCAGGTGAAGCCGAGCCGCCGGGCGCCAGTTCCAGGGGGCCGTTCCACTGTCCGGTGCCGACGACCCACATGACGTTCACCGCGCCGTCCGAGTCGATGAAGAACAGATCGAGCTGCTCGTCGCTCTGCCGGGCCGTGACCAGTACCGCGTTCGTGGGGACCCTCTTCTTCTCGGGGTCCGTCAACCTGATGGGCCCGTTCCAGGTGCCGCTGCCGACCACCCACATGACGTTGACCGCGCCGGCCCGGTCGACGAAGAACAGGTCGATCTGATCGGCCGTCTGCCGGCCCGTGGCCAGCGTCGCGCCGGCAAGCAGGGTGTTGGGCGGGGTCAGGGCGACCGGGCCGTCCCACTCCCCCTTCCCGTTGACCCAGATCACCCTGACGGCGCCGCTGTCGTCGGCGTACAGGCAGTCGATCTGGTCACCCTCCTGGTGGATCGTCGAGATGGGCGCGCCGGCCGGGATGTTCGGGTAGGCGGCGAGCACCACTTTCTGCCCGCCGCCGCTGCGGCCCACGGCCGACGCGGTCTTCGCCTCGTCCGGCACGATGCGGATGAAGTCCGCCTCGCCGTTGCGGGGCACGAAGTCGAGGATCGTGGCGTTGTTCCAGGCGGTGATCGCGGCGGTGATCGCCATCTGTTCCACCGAGCCGGGTGGGAACGACAGCCCGTCGACCTCGAAGGGGACACGGCCCCCCGGCCAGCGCTTGGCCTTCTTGAACAGCGCGTAACCCATCGGCCGTACCTCCGCGTTCGGGAACTCCGCGTGCGGCTACCGTCCGGGAAGGCCGAGTTCGCCGCCCTGGTAGAAGGCTTCCGTCTCCTCCACCACGTACGGGGCCATCGTCTCGCGGCGGGAACGTTCCGCTTCCGAGGAGCGCCAGGCGTCGCAGGCCTCCTGGGAGTCCCAGAGGGAGACGCCGGTGATCTCGTGGCCGTCCTCGGTCCAGTACGCGTACGCCCGGTGCAGGCCGTCGGGGGCGAAGCCGGGGCGCCAGGCCCGTTCGAACTCGTGCAGGGTGCCCGGCTTGATGCGGCGCGTGGTCACCCAGACAAAGCGCTGCTCCATCGCGGCCTCCTTGTCGTGCTCCTTCGACCACGGTAGGTCCGGGGCGCCGGTTCCGCCTCCGAGGCGGCTACCGGCCGTGACCGGGCGGGCGCCAGAGGGCGGCGGTGACCGCCGTGGCGACGGCGACGGCCGTCAGGCGCGCGGGGTCGACCGTGTCGGGGGTGTCGGTGGGCCGGTGGTAGCGGGGGTTGCGGAAGTTCGCGGTGCCGGTGAGCAGGACGGCCGGGATGCCGGCGCTCCAGTACGCGGCGTGGTCGCTGCGGCCGAGGTGGTTCAGCGGGGGTACGGCGAGCCCGGCGAGGGTCCCGAGGGGGCCGTCCGGGCGGGGGTCGCGGAGGGTGACGACGGGCAGCCGCGGGTCGGCGGCGCCGGCCGCCCTGCGCCAGAGCTCGGCCGCCGCGTCCGAGGAGCGACGGTGGACGACGAGGGTGAAGTCGCCGCGCCGGTCACGGGCTTGTACGACTCCGGCCGCGCCCCGGAAGAGGGCGCCGAAGCCCGCCGGCATCGTCTGCGTACCGGGCTCGTCGGCGAAGCAGCCGACGGACTCCAGGCAGAGCATGCCCGAGACGCGCCGGCCGTGGCGCGCCGCGCGGGCGGCGACGCGGGCGCCGACGAAGCCCAGCTCCTCCATGTCGAAGCAGGCGAGCCGGACCCGGGGCGGCCGGGGCAGCCCGCCGAGCAGCCGGGCGACCTCCAGGAGGGCGGCGACGCCGGAGGCGTTGTCGTCGGCGCCGGGACTGCCCACGACGGTGTCCAGGTGCGCACCGACGAGCACAGCGGCGCCGTCGTCCGCGTCCGGGCCGTCGTCCGCGTCCGGCAGCTCGGCCAGCAGGTTGGCCCCGATGAGCCGCCGGTGCAGGCGGAACCGGAGCGGTGACAGGCTGCCGCCGCCGGGGCGGTCGGTGCAGCCCGGGCGCCACCGGACGTCGAACGGCTGCCGCTCGGTGCGCCAGCCCGCCTCCGCGAGCCGCTCCGCCACATGGGCCTCGGCGCGGAGCATGGCCTCGGGCGCGTGGATCCGGCTACGCGGACGGTCGGCGAGGAACGCGACGTCGTCCCGCAGGCGCGCGGGATCCGCCCGCCGGGTCAGCTCCCGGACGAGGCCGGGCACGTCGGGGCCTGCCTCCATGCCGTCGATCGTCGCGCACGCGGCGCGCGAGTGCGCGTCCGGGCAACCACACTGGGGGTTCTGCCGTCCCTCTCCATACGATCCCCTCCTTCGGAAGGACCCCCGGCATGGCGACGCTCGATCCCGTCACTCGTAGGCTCAGGCGCCTCTTCGCGGTCCTGGACAGCGACGAGGACGGATTCGTCACCTGGTCCGACCACCGGCGCGTCGTGGAGGCGTACGCCTCCGCGTACGGGCTGCCGATGGACGAGCCTCGGATCCAGGCCCTGGAGCGGGCGTACTGGGCGCAGTGGCTCGGCCTGCTCACCCAGTCGGTGCCGGGTCTCGAGCGGCTCGACCAGGACGCGTTCGTCGCGGCGCACCGCGCGGTGGGCTACGACAGCGACCGGCCCGAGATCCTGGAGAACCTCGCGGCGGCCGTCTTCCGCATCATGGACACCAAGGGTGACAAGCGGGTCAGCGGCGACGAGTTCGCGGCCTACCTGGCCGTCTGGGGCATCTCCGTCGACGAGGGCGCGCAGGTCTTCACGTATCTGGACCTGGACCGCGACGCCTACGTCTCGCAGCGGGAGATCGCCCGGTCGCTGCGCGCGTTCCATCTCCACAACGACGACCTGAACACCCCGGGAGGCATCTTCCTCGGCGTGTACTGACGCACCGGCGGGTACGGACACACCCCCGCGCGTGCTGGCCGTGCGCGCCGCGCCCGGGTGTGGTCGGATCGGCGCATGGACGTCACAGAGGCGAGCGACGGTTCACCGGGGCCCGAGGGTCCCGGAGACCGGCGCCGTGCCGCGCGGCGGGCCGTCGCCGGCCGGACGGCCGACGCGGCCGAGCTGGCGGAGTTCCTCGACATACTCGACCTGCGGCCGGAGGTGGACCACCTCTACTCCGGCAAGGCGTCCGGGCGCCCCCGCCGGGAGGGCGGAGGGCGCCCGGGTAAGGCCTAGACCCTAGAAGGTCAGGTTCCAGGCGTCGATCTTTCCGGTGTCCTGGCTGGCGTTGTCGTTCACACGGAGCTTCCAGACGCCGTTCGCGACCTCCGCGGAGGCGTTGACGGTGAAGGTCTGGACGATGTTGTCCGTGCCGCTGCCGGTCCGGTTGTGCACGGTGTACACGGTGCCGTCGGGAGCGACCAGGTCGACCTTCAGGTCACCGATGTACGTGTGCTTGATGTCCACGCCGACCTTCAGGGTGGCCGGGGCGTTGCCCGTCACCCCGCTGACCGTGATCGGGCTCTCGACGGTCGCGTTGTCGGCGACGGTGACGTCGGTGAGGTTCTCGAAGTACTTGCCGGGAGGCGGGGTGGTGCCGCCGACGGCCTTCAGGGCGTCGACCCGGCCCTCGCCGAAGAAGCTGTTGTTGGCCGTGGTGCCGGTGCACCGGGTGTCCGACGGGCAGGCCAGGTCGGTGGCCTGGACGCCGAGCTTCGTACGGATGTCGGCCGGGGTGTCGCCCGGGTTCGCGCTCGCGAGGAGCGCGGCCACGCCCGCGACGTGCGGGGCGGCCATGGAGGTGCCGCTCAGCGAGGAGTACTTGCCGCCGGGGACGGTGCTGTAGACCGACTCACCGGGCGCCGACACCTCGATGACGTTCCGGCCGAAGTTGGAGAAGGACGCCTTGGACGAGCCGTTGGTGCCGTTCGCCGCGACCGTGACGACACCCGGCAGCTCGGCCGGGATGTCCAGGCAGTCGTTGGTGATGGTTCGGCTGACCGGGGTGGAGTCGTTGGGCGAGGAGGTGTCCGTGGTCTTGTTCGCCAGGTCGACGTTGGAGTTGCCGGCCGCCGCGACCTGCAGCGAGCCCTTGCCCTCCGCGTACTTCTGGGCGCGGCCCACACCCTCCAGGATGGCCGCCTGGTCCAGGTTGTTCGGGCAGTTGAACTGCCACGGGTCCGTGTAGTAGCTGTTGTTGGTGACCTTGAAGCCGTGGTCACCGGACCAGACGAGGCCGCAGATGGTGTTCTCCGCGAAGAACAGGGTGCTGCCCGGCTCCGCGATGCGCACCGAGGAGATCTTCACGCCCGGCGCGACGCCGATGGCGCCCTTCCCGTTCTTGGCGGCCGCGACCGTGCCGGCCACGTGCGTGCCGTGCTGGTCCACGTCGCGCCAGGCCCCGGCCCGGGTGTCCGCCTTGCCGTAGGCGCAGGAGACCGAGTCGGCGGCGTTGAAGTTCGGCGCAAGGTCCTGGTGCTGGTCGTCCACGCCGGTGTCCAGGATGCCGACCTTGACGGTGGGCGAGCCGGTGGTGACGGCCCAGGCCTGGTCGGCCTTGATCTGCGTCATGTCCGAGCGGACCGGCTCGGTGGCCGGAGGCGTCGACTGCGCCGGGTTGCTCGGCAGCGTCGGGTTGTAGGCGTCGGCCGGGACGTCGGAGGTGCGCGTGGCGCCGACCTGCTGGACGCCGGAGACCGTACGCATGGTCGAGGCGAAGGTGCTCGACGTGGAGTGCGCCACGACGACGCCGATGGCGTCGAAGTACGAGAAGACCGAGCCGCCGTTGCTCGCGACCGCCGTGCGGACGGCCGTGGTGTCACCGGGAGCGGTGATCACCAGGTAGGCCCGGGTGCCGGCCGCCCAGGCCGCCGTGGCGGCGGGAGCGGCGGCCGCGCGGGTCGCCGCGGCTGCTGCCGACGCGGCGGACGCCGCGGTGGTCAGGGGCGCCGCCGAGGCGGACCTGGGCTCCGGGATGCCGGCCGGAGCGGCCGGGGCGGCTCCGACGGGCGCGGCGAGCGCGACGACCGCTCCGAGGGCGGTGGCGGCCGTGGCCGGGAGTCTCAGCCTGCTGGATATGTGGGAAAACAATGCGTCCTCCGATGGCCCGGTGACGCTGGTGGCGCCGGCCGGGCCCTGTGATGTGTGGGGTGGACGCAAGATCCCAGAGGGCGTGAGCGGAAGGAAGCCTTCAGTCCGACAAGCCTGTTGGCGTTACACAGTGTTGACCTGACGGAACATCAGGTGAGGTGGATTTCGACGCCGTTGGGCGGTTCGTTAGGGTGGGCGCCGTGCGGGTGCTGCTGGTCGAGGACGACGGGGATCTGCGTTTCGGGGTGGCCGCCGCGCTGCGCGCCGCCGGGTTCGCCGTCGACGAGGTGGCGGACCTTCCGCAGGCGGACGAAGCGCTCTTCGTCACGCCCTACGACTGCGCGGTCTTCGACCGGATGCTGCCCTCCGGGGACGCGGCCGAGTACGTCGCGGAGCTGCGCCGCGGGGGCGGCGCCGTGCCCGTGCTCTTCCTCACCGCCCGGGACACCGTCGCCGACCGGGTCGGGGGCTTCGCGAGCGGCGGTGACGACTACCTGGTCAAGCCGTTCGCCGTGCCCGAACTGGTCGCCCGGGTGGGCAGTCTGTGCCGCCGGGCGGCCGTCGTCCGGCCGCCGGTCCACCACGTCGCCGACCTGGAGATCGACACCGCGCGCCGCCAGGTCCGGCGCGCCGGGGTCCTGCTGACCCTGACCGGGCGGGAGTTCGCCGTCCTGGAGGTCCTGGCGGCCCGCGCCGACCAGGCGGTGTCCCGGACCGAGCTGATCGAGAGCTGCTGGGACGAGATGGCGGAGCCGCGTTCCAACGTCCTGGAGGTACTGGTCTCCCAGCTCCGCCGCAAGCTCGGCGACCCGCCCCTCATCCGTACCGTACGGGGCCTCGGCTACCGGCTGGCCCCGCCGGGGCCCGAGTGAGCGGGCGCCGGGCTCTCACCCCCACCGGGCGGGTCCGGCGGCTGCGCCTGCGCATCACCGCCCTGTTCGCGCTCACCAGCGCGGCCGGCCTCGTCACGATGGCCGTCCTCGCCGTGCGCAGCGACGACGCGCGCTGGCGCGACCAGCTCGACCAGGCGATGAACCTCGACACCACGCAGGCGCTCAGCCTGCTCAGGTACGACGAGGACGACCGCCTCGACACCACCGATCTCGTCGAGACGATGGACACCGGCTGCCCGCAGCTGACCGTGCTCTCCGTGCCCCGGAACAATTCCTCCGGCGCCGTCGTCGATTTCGCCGGACCGCAGCCGTGTCTGGTGGGGCGCCCGGCCGACGTGCGGGCCCTCGCCGAGACCGCCGTGCGCCGGGAGGAGGCCGTCGCCGTCGACGGGCGGGCGGTGGACGGGCGGCGGGTCCGGCTCTTCGCGGAGCCGTTCTTCGCACCGGACGCCGAGGATGCGGAGGGCAGGGACGGCGCGGTCGTCACCCTGTACGAGACCACGGAGGCGCTCGCCGACCACCGGCGGACGACGTGGCTGCTGACGGCCGGCTGCGCGGTCCTGGTGGTGCTGTCCGCGGCGGTCGGCCACGCGCTGTCCGGTCGGGCGATCCGCCCGGCGCTGACGGCCCTCGGGCAGCAGGAGGCCTTCCTCGCCGACGCGGCCCACGACCTGCGGACCCCGGTCGCCTCGCTGCGGATGCTCGCCGAGACCGCCCTGCGCGGCGACACGGACGAGAGGGAGGTGCTCCGCCGGACGATGCGGCTCGCGGACGGCATGGGCGGCCTGGTGGACGGTCTGCTCACCCGGGCCCGTCTGATGACCGGGGTGCAGACCCTCGCGCGGGAGCCGCTGCGGCTCGACCAGTTGGTGGAGGCGGTGGTCGAGGACGCCCCGACGGAGGGGCATCGCGTGACCGTACGTGCCGAGGAGGCGGTCGTCGTGGCCGACGCCGATCTCGTACGCCGGGCGGTGGCGAACCTGCTCGGCAACGCCCTCACCCACGGGCACGCGCCGGGCGAGGCCGCCGACGTACGGATCGACGTCGCCCTGACGGGACGGGAGCGTCGGGAGGCGACCGTGACGGTGGAGGACGCCGGTCCGGGACTGCCGCCGGGGGTGGCGGACGCGCTCTTCGAGCGCTTCCGCAGCGGGTCGGGGTCGACGGGCCTCGGCCTGTCCATCGCCTCCTGGGTCGCCCACGCGCACGGCGGGAGCCTGACGGCCACGAGCGGAGCGGGCGGGGCGGGCGCGGAGGGCGGGGCGGCCGGCGGTAGCGGTGGCGGTGGCGGGGCCCGGTTCGTGCTGCGGCTGCCGGTCGACGGCGGCTGAGGGGCTCCTCACGAAAACCTCAGCATCGCCCCGCGAAGCTGAGGCGTACCGCACCGCCAGGTCTCCCAGGAGCACTCCCGTGAAGCGCGCAGCCCGTCCCCGTACCGCCCTCGTCCTGACCCTCGCCGTGCTCGGCGCCACCGCCCTCTCCGCCTGCACGGCGCCGGCGACGCCGAGCAACGGCAGCCCCAACGCCGCCGTCGACCCGGCCACGCGACCGGAGTTGAGGCCTTTCTACGCGCAGAAGCTGAAGTGGACCGCCTGTGGCGAGTTCCGGTGCGCGCGGCTCACCGTCCCCATGGACTACGACGACCCGGCCAACGGGCGGACCTTCGTGCTGCCGGTCGCGAAGGCGACGACCGCTGATCCGAAGCGGCGCATCGGCTCCCTCGTGTTCAACCCCGGCGGCCCCGGCGGCTCCGGGGTCGACCACCTCAAGGACGGCGGCGCCGACTCCTTCGGCGCCCCGGTGCGCGAGCGCTTCGACATCGTCTCCTTCGACCCGCGCGGTGTGGGAGCCAGCACCCCGGCCCTGACCTGTGAGGGCGGCAAGGAGGCGGCCGAGCCGAGTCCGGAGGTCCCGGACGCCCCGAGCGCCTCGGACGACGCGCGCCCGCTGAGCCCCCGTACCGAAGCCGACCGGGCGGACGTCCTCGACGGAGCCCGAGCGGCGGCGGCCTCGTGCGTCGAGCGGAGCGGCTCGCTCCTGCGGCACGTCGGGACCCGGGACGCGGCCCGTGACCTGGACGTGCTCCGGGCGGCCCTCGGCGAGCCCCGGCTCAGCTACCTCGGCTGGTCGTACGGGACGAGCCTGGGCACCTCGTACGCCGAACAATTCCCGCTCCGCGTAAGGGCGTTGGTCCTCGACGGGGCGATCGACCCCTCGCTCGACTGGCGCGCGCGGGCGCAGGGCCAGGCCGTCGGGTTCCGCCGGGCCGTCGACGACTACGCCACGCGCTGCGTCGAGATCGTCGGCGCCGACAGCTGCCCGGGGGCGACCCCGGACGAGATACGCGCGGTGGTCGACGGGCTGTTCACGCGGACCGCGCGCTCCCCGCTCCCGGTCGACGGGTCCGCGTCCGGGGCCGGATCCGGGGTCGACGAGCGGATGCTGATCGACGTGCTGTCGATGGCGATGTACACGCCCGAGGAGCAGTGGAAGGGCCTTTCGGAGGCGCTGGCCGCAGCCGACGGCGGCGACGGTACGAAGCTGGCGGCGCTGGCGGAAGGGGAGGCGGATCCCGAAGGGGAGGCGGAGGACTCCGAAGGCGATGCGGCTCCCGAAGGCGGGCCCGTGGTGCCCGCCGCGCCTGCCGACAACGAGGACGCCGCCCTCCTCGCCGTGAACTGCGCCGACACCCCGCACCCCCGGGCCGCGCAGCCGTACTGGGACGCCCTCGCCCCGGCGGAGAAGGCCGCGGGCCGGTACGGCACCACCAGCGTGCTCGACTCCCTGACGTGCAAGGACCTGCCGGCCGGGACCCAGGCGCCGCACCGCGTCCGCGCGGAGGGCGTGCCGCCGGTCCTCGTGGTGGGCACCACCGGCGACCCGGCGACCCCGTACGAGGAGTCGGAGAGCCTGGCGGCGCAGTTCCCCGGCGGGATGCTCCTGACGTACGAGGGGGTGGGCCACACGGCCTACGGTCGCGGTGGCTCCTGCGTGGGCGACGCCGTCGACGCGTATCTCGTCGGGCTGAAGCCGGTCCGACCCGGTACGACCTGTCGGTAGATCGTGTCGGTCGAGCTGCCAGTGTCGTTGAGCTGCCAGTACAGCCGTCAGAAGAGCCTCGGGGACATGACCTGCGATTCGGCGCCCGGCACTTCGAGGACACAGCGGGGGATGCCGGGCCCGGCGGTGGCCCGGACCGTGGCCGGGGTCGGCGGGTCGGTCGGCAGTTCGATGTGCACGGTCACCGGGCGGTCGCCGCTCGTCGTGGCGTAGCCGGTCGACTTGCCGTCGACCAGGACCTCCACCACGGCCTTGTGGCCGGTCTGGACCGTGACGCTGACCGAGTGCCCCGCGTGGTCGATGTGGAAATGGTGGCGTCGTCTCATGGGGTCGCCTCCGACCGGGTCGCCGTCGCGCCCCTCGCTCCAGGGTAGCCATCAGGCACCCGGGCGGCCTCACGTGCCGCGTCACCCGAACAGCCGCCCTCCGGGCGTGCAACCCACGGTCGGTCGGGTGCACTGGAAGGGCAACCGTCCGCCGAGCATGGAGACGACCATGTACGAAATGCACGTCGGCATAGCACCCCGGGACGGGGTCTTCGTCTGGCACGTGGCCGCCATCGGCAAGGCGACCGCCCTCTGCGGGGAGTCGCTCCACGAGGAGCCGCTCGAGGAGCGTGAGAGGACCGACCGTCACTGCACGCCCTGTATGAGTTCTTTTCAGGAGCTGATGAACGACCGGCGGTGACTGCCGGAATTTCCCTGTGCCCGATCCCCCTACGACCCCTCACACCCCCAGTCGGTCGTAGAACGCCGACAGCCTCGGCCGCCGCTCGGCGCGTTCGCGCGAGTGGCGGTCGAGTTCTTCCATGAGGCGGCGTCCTCGCTGGTCGAGGTCCAGTTCGTCGAGGATCCGGTCGATCTCGGCGAGCAGCGCTCCGTACAGCTGCCACTGGCGAGGGTCGCGCTGGACGACCCGGAGCAGCAGCTCCGCCGCGTGGTCGCGGACCGCGCGGGCGGCGCGGAGTTCGCCGGCGAGCCGTTCCTCGGCGGCGTCGGCGTCCGCGCTGACATGGGTGGAGACGAGGACGGCGAAGCTCACGAGGGTGTCGGCGACCCGGGCCAGGAGGTCTTCGAGGGCGACCGCGACGTCCTTCGGGAAGAGTTCGCCCTCCTCTCGTTCCTTGGCGAGGTCGGTGAGCGTCCTGGCCAGGACGCGCAGGACGACGGCGCAGATCTCCAGGGTGTCGAGGCCGGTGCGGAGCACGATGCGGTACAGGGCGCCTTCCTTCTCCTTGACCCGGGGGTTGAACCTGAGGCTGTCCTCGGCCTGGCGCAGCGCCGCGTCGACGTCGGCCACGTCGTTGTCGAGCCGGCGGGCCTCGTGCAGCCGGGCGGCGGCGCGCGCGACGGGCGTGGGGGTGGTGAGGTCCTCGCCGATGCCGAGCAGGAGCCGGCGCATGCGGCGCGCCAGGTCCTCGATGGACTCCCCCGCCGTGTCGACCCAGACGGGTGGGACGAGGACGGTGTTGAACAGCAGGCCGACGACGGCGCCGATGAGGGTTTCGAGGACCCGGTCCCAGGCCGTGTTGGTGACCTGGGTGACGCCGAGGACGAGCATGGCGCTGATCGCGACCTCGGGGACGAACTCGTCGACGCGCACGAAGCGGCCCACCACCAGCGACGCGAGGATGATCAGTCCGAGGCTCCACCAGGTGAGGCCGACCAGGGCGCTGAACGCGATCGCGATGATGACACCGACGACCACCGCGTTGACCCGTCGGATGCCCGTGGTGAGCGTGGAGTACAGGGTGACCTGCACGACGAGCAGCGCGGTGAGCGGCGCGGTCAGCGGGGCGGCCTCGCTGCTCAGCTGGAGGGCGACGACATAGGCGATGGTGGCCGCGGCGGTGGACCGGACGGTCTGGACGACCACGGGGTCCCGGCGCCGCGCCCACAGCTCGGTTCCGGCTCGTCGTAGCGCCGCGCGCACGTCCCTCACCTTGTCAGGTTTTCGCAAGGGTCGGCTCTTCGCATGCCGTGCGCGGGGCGTGGACCGGTCGGGCGCGGGTGCGGGCGTGCCGGAATGGCGATCTCGCCGGGGTTACGGTGGGATGAGAGCGATCACGCGTCCACGACGGATGGATAGGTTGTGTCGACCTCGAGCCATGCGGTGTCCGGCGCCCCTTGTTGGGTCAGTCTCATGGCCCGCGACCTCGGCGCCGCCGAGACCTTCTACGGGGGTGTCTTCGGCTGGGAGTTCCGGCCCACCCGACTGGGTGAGGAGTTCTCCGTCGCTCTGAGCGACGGCGCCCCGGTCGCCGGGATCGGCGCGTTGGCGCCGCGCCTCGCGGTGGCCGTCGCCTGGACCCCGTACTTCGCCGTCGACGACGCCGATGTGACGGCGGCCCGGATCCGCGAGCGCAGCGCGACGGTGGCCGTGGGGCCGCTGCGGTTCGGGACGGGGCGGGCGGCGCTCGCCTCGGACCGCGAGGGGGCCGTCTTCGGCATCTGGGAGGGCGAGATCATCCCCGACTGGAGCGTCGGCAAGGGCGGTGCCCCTGCCTGGCTGGAGCTGCGGACCAGGAACGCGTTCGACGCGGCGATCTTCTACGCCGAGGTGCTCGACTGGGCCGGTGAGCAGCCCGGCTGCTGTCAGGTGAGCTACGAGGACGACCATGTCGTCCTGAGCCACGGCGACATCACCGTCGCGCGGCTCTACGGGGGCGCGGTGGAGGATGCCCCCGACCCGCAGGTCAGACCGCGCTGGCACGTGCACTTCCGGGTCCCGGACATCGACGAGGCCGTCGAGGCGGCGATCCGTCTCGGCGGTACGACGGCCTCGCAGGTCCGGCCGTCGGGCAACGGCAGGTCCGTGGCGCTGCGCGATCCGGACGGCGGCCTGTTCACAGTGGCCGACAGCGTGGAGTGACGCCTGCGCGGTGCGGCCCCCGGGGCCGGGCCCCCGGGGTCACTCCCCCGCGTCGGCGGCGCGCCGGATCGTCGCGTCGACGAGCGCGAGGGCCTGGTCGGCGGTACGCCCCGGGGCGCGGTTCCAGGGGCCGATGAGGTCGGTCCAGCCCTGGGCGCGCAGTTCGGTGACGATCCAGGCGGCGGAGCGGTTCATGGTGTCGGCGCTGCCGTGGCCGAGGCGGTGCGCGGTGAGCAGGGCGCCGCAGAGGCAGCGTGCGCCCCGGGCGTCACGGAGCCGGTACGGCTGGTTCTGCCAGCCCCACTCCACGAGGACGCGGCGGGCGTGGGCGAGATGGGTCGAGGGGCGTACGTCGGGCTGTCCGAGGCGGCGCCAGGCGTGCAGCCGGTCGGGCAGGATCGCGCCGAGCCTGCCGGGGAGGGCCCGCTCGGCGGGCGGGGACGGCGGGATGTCCCGTAGCGCGGTGGCGACGAGCTGGTCGACGGGGACGGAGAGCAACCGGCGCCAGTCATCAGGCGCGGACTCCGGCTCGACCGGGGCGGGAACCGGTTCCTTCGAGCCACCCGAGAGCCCCGACGGGCCGTCCCAGTGACGGACGATTTCCTGCCACGCGGCGGTGTCGTGGAGCTCGACCGCGGCACGGTCCAGATCGTCGGGGGCGAGGGTCGGCTGGGACATGTGCGCTCCGGGATCGACGGATCTTCGACTCATCGTTATGTCGGCTTTGTCCCGAACATTCTTGAGCGATCCAGCCAAAAGTTACCCATAGGTATGCCGTGACTTCCCATGCGGGCGGCAGTAGAACTCGTTCCCATTCCACCGACAGTGAGGGCTCCTCATGGCTGTTACACGCCGTGGATTCATCACGGGAACAGGTTCTATTCTCGGCACTCTGGCACTCCCCGCCCACGCCTACGCCTCGGCCACCTCGTCCCGGATCCCCGTCCTGGTCATCGGCACCGGCTACGGCGGCTCCGTCGCCGCGCTGCGACTGGCCCAGGCGGGGGTCGACGTGCGCATGGTCGAGATGGGCATGGCCTGGGACACCCCCGGCCCCGACGGAAAGATCTTCGCCAACACGACCACCCCCGACCACCGGTCCTTCTGGCTGCGCACCCGCACGAAGCAGCCACTCAGCCAGTTCCTGGGTTTCCCGCTCGACAAGGACGTCCCCCGCCACACCGGGATCCTCGACGCCGAGGAGTTCGCCGGGATCACGGTCTACCAGGGCCGGGGCGTCGGAGGTGGCTCCCTGGTCAACGGCGGTATGGCCGTCACCCCGCGCCGGGAGAACTTCGGCGCGGTCCTCCCGACCGTCGACGCAGGCGAGATGTACGACGTCTACTACCCGCGCGCCAACGCCGGGCTCGGCGTCAACCACGTCGACCAGGCCTGGTGGGAGAGCACGGCCTGCTACCAGTACGCCCGGGTCGGCCGTAAGCACGCCCAGCGCTCCGGCTTCCCCTTCGTCTTCGTGCCCAACGTCTACGACTGGGAGTACATGAAGCAGGAGGCGGCCGGCGCCGTCCCCAAGTCGGCGCTGGCCGGCGAGGTCCTGTACGGCAACAACCACGGCAAGAAGTCGCTCCAGAAGACCTATCTGGCGCAGGCCCGGGCGACCGGACGGGTCACCATCTCACCCCTGCACCGGGTCACGTCCGTGACGCCCGCGTCCGGCGGCGGCTACACCGTCGACATCGAGCGGCTCGACACGGCCGGGAACGCCACGTCCGCCGAGACCGTCGTCGCGGACCGCGTCTTCTTCGCGTGCGGCAGCGTGGGCACCAGCAAGCTGCTCACCAAGCTGCGGGCCACCGGCGCGCTGCCGGGCCTCAACGGCGAGATCGGCAAGGGCTGGGGCGACAACGGCAACGTCATGTGCGGCCGGGCCAACCACATGTGGGACGCGACCGGCAAGCTCCAGTCGTCCATGCCCACCGCCGGCATCGACAACTGGGACGCGGGCGGCGCGTTCGCCGAGGTGGCGCCGCTGCCGACCGGCATCGAGACGTACGCCTCGTTCTACCTCTCCATCACGAAGAACCCGAACCGCGCCGAGTTCTCCTGGAACCCCGCGACGGGCCGGGTCGAGTTGAACTGGCAGACGGCCTGGAAGCAGCCGTCGATCAACGCCGCCAAGACCATCTTCGACAAGATCAACGCGAAGGAGGGGACGATCTACCGCACCGACCTGTTCGGCGCCTACAAGATCTGGGGCGACCACCTCACGTACCACCCGCTCGGCGGCGCGGTGCTCGGCCGGGCCACGGACAACTACGGCCGCCTGCACGGGCATCCGGGCCTCTATGTGATCGACGGCGCGCTGATCCCGGGCAACACCAGCGTCAACCCGTTCGTCACGATCACCGCGCTCGCCGAACGCAACATCGAGAAGATCATCGCCACCGACCTCTGAGCCGCGGAGCGCCTCGGCCTCGGCTCAGGACGTCGGCAGCACGCACGCCGCGTCGAGCCCGAGGACCCGGTTGAGCCGTCCGAACGACAACCAGGAACCGATGCTCATCGTCAGCTCCACGATCTCGGGCTGGCTGTAGTGCGCGGTCATACGAGTCCAGAAGTCCTCGTCCTCGTCGAGACCGTGGTGATCCAGGGCGTACCGCTCGGCGTACTCCGCGGCCAGCCGCGTCCGGTCGTCGAAGGCATCGGTGGTACGCCACTGGGTGACGGCGTCCGCGAACGACTCCTCGACCTTCTCGCCGTCGCGGTCGGTCCGCCAGTCGAGGCAGAACAGACAGCCGTTGATCTGCGCGACGCGCAGCCGGGCGGCCTCGAACTCGCGCAGGCCCAGGGTCGTATGGGCGTAGACGGAGAGGGAGAAGTTCGCGGCGGCCGTCCCGATCTCGGGGACGATCTCGCCCCATACGAACTCGATCGGGTGCTTGCCCTCGGGGACGTCGATCCTCATGGTCTCTTCCTTCCCAGTCTGCCCACTGCGGGGCGCAGCGGGACGTCGAGCGCGTCGTAGAGGCCGGGCTTCGCGTCCACGAGCCAGTCGACGGCGTTCACCAGCCGACCGACGGCCGTGGCGTTCCCGCCCGCGGAGCGGTTGGCGTCCTCGTCGGTGGCCTCGACCGTGACCTCGATGCGCGGGCGGCCCTCGATGACCACCCGGTGGGCGCCCACGCCGTCGGGCGGGATGGGCCAGTCGGGGGCGCAGGAGGGGTGGATCCGGGTGACGTGCTCGATGACGATCCGGGGTTCGCCCGCGACGATGCCCTGGACCTCGAACCGTACGGCGCCCTGGGTGCCGGCCGCGAAGACGCCCATCGTGCGGGTGGTCACGGTGGTGTCGAGCGCGCGCCGCGCCATGGTCTCGCGGATCTCGTCGAGTTCGACGCCGAGGGCCCGGGCCATCAGCCGGATCTGGCCGCCCCACACCATGGTCGGTATGGACTCGGCGAGCATCAGGGGCTCGTACTCCATGGGGTGCCCCATGCCGATGAGATGGCGGACCGAGTCCTCCTGCTCGTACGTCGAGTAGTCGAAGATCTCCTGGCAGCGGACGACGTCGACGGTGGAGCCGAGGCCACTGATCAGCAGGGGCAGCACGTCGTTGCCCCAGCCCGGGTCGACGCCCGAGACGAAGAGCGCGCCGCCGCCCTCGGCGACGGCGGCGAGCACCGGGTCGCGGAACTCGGGCGGGGCGCCGCGCTGGTCGTAGAGCGGGTAGAGCGCGGGCGTGACGACGACGGCGCCGCCCCGGACGGCCCGGACGACGTCGGCGAGCGCCTCGTCGGGCCGGATGTCCCCGGAGGCGGCGTACACCACCGCCCGGGGGCGGGCGGCGAGCACGGCGTCGATGTCGTCGGTCGCCGCCACCCCGAGGGGGCGGTCGAGTCCGGCGAGCAAGCCCGCGTCACGGCCGACCTTGGCGGGGTCGTGGACGAGGACGGCGGCGAGGGCGAGCCCCGGGTGGGCGTCGACGGCCCTGATGGCCGCGCGGCCGACATTTCCGGTACCCCAGACAACGGTCGGAATCATGCGGGGAAGAGTAACCTGACGGACCGTCAGTTCCTAGAGTCGGGAACGACTTCGGTCCGTTTCCTCGCCGGTTCCCGGCCACTCGACTCCTGACCTTCTCTCCGTCACCGGCGCCTGCTCAACTCCCTTGAGATTCCGTCATGGTGACGGTACGTCAGGGGGAAGCTGTGCGAGTTCCGGTTTCACGCGCGCGAGCACTGGCCGCCGTCCTGCTGGCCTGGTGCGCGCTCCTCGCGGCCGCCACGCCCGGCACGGCCGACGCCGTCTGGACGGAGGTCGCCCGGGGCGTCGCGTACCGCACCGTCGACGTGACAGGTGTCGGTGGTCCGGCCCGGGTCCATCTGGTCTCGGTGGATCTGCGCGCGCCCGGGGTCGGCGTCGATCTGCTCACGCCCGGCGCGGTCGCGTCCCGCGCCCCGCTGTCGGAACTCGCCGACGCGCGCGGAGCGGTCGCCGGGGTCAACGGGGACTTCTTCAACATCACCGAGAGCCAGCACCCGGGTGTCGAGGCGACCGGCGCCCCGGTCGGCCCCGCGGTCGCCGCCCGGCGGGCGCTGAAGTCGGCCGTGCCCACCGGCCAGCGGTTCGGTCCCGCGCTGCCGCCGGGCACCGACACCCGCGAGGTCCTCGGCGTGGGCGTGGACGGCCGGGCCCGGCTCGGCCGGCTCGCCCTGGACGGCTCGGTGTCGACGCCCGACGGCCGGTTCCCGCTCGGCGGGCTCAACGCGTACGCGCTGCCGGTCGGGGCCGTCGGGGCGTTCACATCCGACTGGGGCGCCGTCTCGCGCGTCCGCGCCACCTGCGGCACGGACACCGACCGGGCCGCCCCCTGCTCCACGGAGACGTACGAGGTGACGGTGCGCGACGGACGGGTCGTCGCGGTGGCCGACACGCCCGGGCGGGGAACGATAGCGGCGGGCTCCGAGGTCCTCGTCGGCCGGGAGGCGGGCGCCCGGAGCCTGCGGGCGCTGGAGGTGGGCGACCGGGTCGGCATACGCCACCGGCTGGTCGCGGAGGGCTCCCGTGTCCCGTACGTCTTCGCGGTGGGCGGCTATCCCGTGCTGCGGGCGGGCGAGCCCCTGCCCGGCCTCGACGGCAGGACATCCGCCGTCCGCACGGCGGGCGGCGTCGCGGACGGCGGACGGCGTCTGCTGCTGATGGCGCTGGACGGCGGCCCCGAGTTCCGGACCGGCCTGACGATCGCCGAAGTGGCGACCGTACTGGACCAGGTGGGTGCGGTCGACGGCTTCAGCCTCGACGGCGGAGGCTCCTCGACGCTCGTCACCCGGGATCGGGACGCTCCGTCGGTCACCGTGCGCAACCACCCCGCCGGGGGCGTCGAACGCCCCGTGCCGAACGGCGTGGGGATCTTCGCCCGCCGCTGACTCTCCCCTGGCCGCCGCCGATCCGGAACGGCCACGCTCCGTCACCGAGCGGGGTGCGCGAGCCGTCGATAGCGTGGGAGTCACAACCCCATCGAGACCGTCTTCGAACCACCGTCGATCGGAAGAGAGAGTCCCGTCATGGCCGCACGACCTGAAGGCACACCGGTCTGGACCGACGCGGCGTTCACCGACGTCGAAGGAGCCAAGACCTTCTACGGCGAGGTGCTGGGCTGGACCTTCGGTGAAGCCTCCTCGGAATTCGGCAACTACACCCAGGCGTACCGCGACGGCAAAGCGGTCGCGGCCGTCGTCCCGCCCATGCCGGGCCAGGACGGCTCGCCGCAGTCGGCCTGGTGTCTGTACTTCTCCTCGCCCGATGCCGCCGCCACCGCCGAGAAGATCAAGAGCAGCGGCGGCACCGTCCTGATGGAGCCGATGGCCGTCGGCGACTTCGGCTCCATGTGTCTGGCGCAGGACCCGGCCGGGGTCGTGTTCGGCGTCTGGCAGCCCGGCACGCACAAGGGGTTCGAGCTGGAGGGCGAAACCGGCTCCTATGTGTGGGCCGAGGTCTTCACCCGGGAACCCGCGAAGTCCGATGACTTCCTCACCTCGGTGTTCGGCTACAACGCGCAGAAGATGGCCGACGACACCATGGACTACAAGGTCTTCGACCTGGGCGGCGAGATGCCAGTCCTGGGGCGGATGAAGATGACGCAGGAGGACTTCCCGGCCGAGGTCCCGTCGTACATCCAGATCTACTTCGTCGTCGACAACTGCGACCAGGCGGCCGACCGGGCCGTGAAGCTCGGCGGGCAGAAGGTCTTCGGGCCGATGGACAGCCCCTTCGGACGGTACGCGGCGATCCTGGACCCGCAGGGCGCGGCGTTCGCGGTGATCGACACGAAGACCACCGTGGGCGAGATGCCCGACATGGTCTGAGCGGTACGCGCGACGGTGCCCGGGGCGGTGGAGGCCCCGGGCACCTTCATGCCCGGCGCCCGTCAGCCGCCGTCGCGGACGGCGACGATCCCGTTGAAGACGCCGACGTACGCCGTGCCGTCGGGCCCGATGGTGATCGGGGCCCAGTTGTTGTCGTAGGCCGGACCGGTGCCGGTGAGCCGGCTCCAGGCGCGCTTGCCGGTGCGGAAGTCCACGGCCGTCAGGTACCAGGCGTCCACGCCGAGGGGGTTGGGCTGCTTCTCGTAGAAGTAGAGCAGGCCGTTGGCGGTGGAGAGCTTGGGGACGGTCGAGGGCGAGCGGACGTCGCTCTCCCACACGGTGTCGCAGCCGCTGCCGTCGGCCCGCACGTCGATCCGGGTGGCGCCGCCGACCACGCTGCGGCCGAAGGTGAGCGTGGTGGGGTTCTCGTAGCCGTAGTTGTTCTCGACGACGAGGCTGTTGCCCCAGCTGATCAGGGAGTTGTCGGTGGTGGAGGCGCCGGAGCGGAAGACCGGCACCTTGCAGACCAGACGTTCGGCTTCGGGGACGCCGGTGCCGCGCCGGTAGACGAGGACGTTCATCCGGTCGTCGGCGTTGTCGGTGATCGCGACGTATCGGTCACCGGTGCCGAAGAGATCGGGCGTGGTGCCCGAACCCTGGTTCACCGAACCGGGCTTGGTGCCGGTCCCCCGGTCGTAGGTCTGCCGCCACTGGATGCGCGGGGTGCCGTCGGGGTCGGCGCGGAAGCTGTAGAGCGCGTGGTCGGAGACGATGGAGACACCGTCCCGGGCGACGGAGAACGAGTTCTGGATCTCCTCGCCGTCAAGACGGATCGAGCGGAGTGCGCCGGTGGCGGGGTCGACGGTGCCGACCCGGCCGAGCCGGGTCACCCACCAGACGCGGCCGTCGTAGTCCGGCATGACGGAGGTGATGGGGTCGCAGACGCCGCTCGGGAAGAGGTTGGTCCAGCTGACGCAGTCGTGCGGGACGAGCGGGGTGAGGTCCCAGTCGTTCTCGACGGTGAACTCCCAGGCCCCGTCGGACTTCTGACGGTGTGCGATGCGCAGGACGTGCTGCCGGGAGTCGGCGAGGACGACCCGGTCCTGGTTGTCGAGGAAGAAGTAGGCACCGCCCGAGGTGTCCTTGAAGATCTTCTCGAAGTCGAGCCGGGTGATCGCCTCGACGGTCGAGGAGCGCTGCGGCAGCTTGTACTCGGCGAGGGTGTCCAGGGTGCGCGGGTCGAGCAGCTTGAGCAGGAAGCCGGAGAACGTTCCGCAGACGGTGACGAGGCGGCCGCCCGCGTCGAAGGTGGCCGTGGCGCACTCTCCGCCGACGGCGGCGATCTTCTCGCTGGAGACCTGCGGGTCGCGCCCGAGCGGGCCGGAGAAGGGGTGCGTGCCGCTGCCCGCGCCGTCGGCGTGCATGCCGCTGCGCCCGTTCGGCGCGAGGTACGGATGCTGGTCGGGCGCGTCGCCCGGCACGGGCCGGGCGGTCGCGGGAGCGCCCTGGTAGTGGTCGACGAGCCGGTGGCCGGGGGCCTTCGGTATGTCGTCGGCGAGGGCGGCGGGCGTGGCGAACGCGAGGGCGATGGCGCTCGCCACGGCGATCAGGGCGAGCGCGCGGGCTCGTCCGGTGGGGGTGGTCAATGCGGCTCCTCGGATGCGTACGTCGGTCGCGCCGGCGGCCGACGTTAGGCCCGAGTGATTGAGATGTACATGGAACTGCCGCTGGTTTCATACCCACTTCATGATCGCGCAACGAACCGACGCGATGAACCGAACAGAGGTGTCGCGAAACGTTACGGCTTGAGGTTGCTGACCACGTTGGCGGTGGCGGCGACCCCGTTCTGGATGGTCGGCGCCATGCTCGTGCCGGCGAGGAAGAAGCCGAGCAGGGCGCAGACCAGCGCGTGGGAGAGCTTGAGGCCGCCGTTGCGGAGGAAGATCACCGCCAGGATGAGCAGCAGAAGTACGACAGAAACGGACACGGCCATCGCCCACACCCTCCTTGCGCCGCGCCGGAATCGCGGCGTTCGGCGGCCAGTGTGGCGCAGCGGGAGCGCCGTCCGGCCGTACGGCATGTCGGCCGAACGGGTGGGATTCCGCGTCAGCGGTTCAGGAAGGCGCGGAGCCCGGCGAGGTCGTCGGTGTTGATGTGGTCGACCCGGGCGGCGCGCAGTTCGCCCCAGAGGGCGTCGCGGGCAGGTCCGGGGGCGTCGGGCGTGGCCCAGAAGCGGACCCGCTGTCCGCGCGCGTGGGCGGTCCTGACGATCGAGCGGAGCCGGGCGCGCTCCTCGGCGGGGAAGGCGCCGACGCCCGTCCAGCCGAAGGACTGGGTCCAGTTGGAGCTGATAAGCGGGATGAAGGAGGCGGGCGCGGGGGCCGGAGCCGCGAGGTCGTCGAGCCGGCCGTCGTAGAAGGCGTGGCGGAAGTCCTGCGCCTCCATCGGGGCGCGGGCGGCGCGGTCGCCCGAGATGACGGGGGTCACGGCGCCGAGCCTGACGTGACCGGCGGCGTAGGTGGACAGCATCCGCCGGTACGGCCGGAGTTGGCGGTGGAGCTCCTGGTACGCGGCGACGCCGTCGGCCTTGATGTCGACGAGCAGCTGCACGGGGTGGCGGTAACCCGGGTACACGGCACCGTGGTTGGCACGCACCCGGGCGAACAGCGGGTCGAGGTAGAGCGACCGGAGCGTACGGCTCGGGTCGAGCTCGGCGGGCTCGTGCGCGACGAGCAACTCCCCGTCGACCAGGAAGACATCGGCCTCGACACTGGTGAACCCATGGGCGAGGGCGTCGTGAAGGGGCCGCGCGTGCAGATAGTCGTTGTGCGCGTGCGCCTGCGGCAGGGCCCGGACACGGGCGGCGACGGCGGTACCGGGCAGCGCGAGGCCGGTGACTCCGGCGACTCCGGCAGCGAGGGCGGCGACGGCGGTACGCCGGGACAGGGGCGCCATGGGGAGACTCCAGGGGGTGCGGGGCCGACACGGACCCGACCGATTATGGTCGGGGTCGCGCACCAACTCGGTTGCACTTCGCAGGAGTTGGCCGTGTTGACGCCGCGCGTCCGCCGATGGTTCGCATTACCCTGAACGGGTGGTCTCCTACGACGAGTTGACGCCACCCGAGCGCGCACTGTGGGACGCCTTCCCGGAGGGGCGCCGCCTGGACCTGCGTACGGGAACACCCGACGACGACCAGGTGCGCGAAGGCGGTCGGTGGGGCGCCGAGCGTACGATCCGGGCCACCGTGATCGCGGCGCTGCTCCTGGGCGCGAACACCTCACAGACCGGCGCGGTCGCGTCCCTTCGGCTGGCCGGCGCGCGCATCACCGGACCCCTCAACCTCTCCGGAGCCCAGATCGGCCATGCCCTCTGGTTGGAGGAGTGCTGGTTCGAGGAGGGTGTGGACCTCTTCGCCGCGTCGACCCAGACGCTCTCGATCATCGGCAGCCGACTGCCGGGCCTCAACGCCGGCTCGTCCCGCATCGAAGGACGCCTCGACCTGCGCCGGTGCGTCATGGACCGCGGTCCTGTCTCGCAGTTCCACGGCAAGATGACCGTCGTCCTGCTGATCCACGCGCACGTGGCCGGCGAAGTGCTCCTCAGCGGGGCCGAGATCACCGCGCCCGGCGGGTGGGCGGTGTCCGCCGGTGGCATGGTCTCGGAAGGCGGTGTCTTCTTCCGGGACGGGTTCGTCGCCCACGGGGGGATCCGGATGAGGGGAGCCCAGCTGCCGGGCGGACTGTTCATGCGGGGAGCGCGCCTGGAGAGCCCCGGCCCCGGCGGGGTGGCCCTCGCCGTGGACAACGCCGTGGCCTCCTCGCTCAACTTCTCCGGAGGATTCACCGCGAACGGGACCGTACGGCTGCGCGGCGCCCAGATCTCGGACAGCCTCAGCTTCGAGCGGGCCGTCCTCAACGCGGCACCCGACGGTGACGGCACGGCGCTGCTCGGCATGCTGCTGCAGGCCGTCGACTTCGACTTCACCCTCGCCCGGCCGCCGGCCGGCACCGTCGATCTGCGGGGAGCGCGGGTGTCCTACCTGCACGACAGCCGGCAGAGCTGGCCGGACGTGGTGGAGCTGGACGGCTTTGTCTACGGCTCCATCAAAGTGGACGAGGTGGGCGAGCGCCGGGAGGCCGCGGTGCGGCGCGAGCCCGTGGCCGATCGCGTCGAGTGGATCCGGCGCAGCACGGGCTACAGCCCGCAGCCGTACGAGCAATTGGCGAGCTGGTACCGGAGCATCGGCCACGACGACGACGCGCGTCGGGTGCTCCTGGCCAAGCAGCGCCACCGGCGCCGCACGCTGCCCCCGGCCAACCGCGCCTGGGGACACCTGCTCGACGTGACGGTCGGCTACGGCTACCGACCCTGGCTGGCCGGTCTCTGGCTCGTCCTCCTGACCCTCCTTGGCACCCTGGCCTTCGACACGCACTCCCCGTCCCCGATGAAGCCGGGCGAAGGCGGCCCGTTCCAGCCGCTCGTCTACACCCTCGACCTCTTGATCCCCATCGGCGGTCTGGGGCAGCGCACCGCGTGGTACTGGACGCAGGACAGCCTCCAGTGGCTGGCCTATCTGCTGGTGGGCTGCGGCTGGGTGCTGACCACGACCTTCATCGCGGGCATGACCCGGACACTCCAGAAGAACTGACGGTCGCAGGGCGAAACCCGACCCGGCCTGCGGGGTGCCGTCAGGGCTTCTCGGCGGCCACGCAATCGGACCATTCGACCGTGCGATCGCACCAGCGGGTCAGCAGGACGCGGTCGTGGGCGACGGCGAGGAGGCCCGCGCCGGACTCCGCGCGGTAGGCCTCCACCGTCGCGACCAGCGCCGCCGTCGTGGATGCGTCGAGCATCGCCGTCATCTCGTCGCAGATCAGCCAGCGCGGGCGGAGCGCCAACGCCCGGGCCAGGCAGGCGCGTTGGAGCTGGCCGTCGCTGACCTCGTGGGGGCGGCGGGCCAGCAGGTCGGCCGTGAGGCCCACCGTCGGGGCGAGTTCGGCGAGGCGGGCGTCGACCTCCGCGCGGCGGCCGGTGGCGCGCAGCGGTTCGGCGATGAGGTCGCGCAGCGGGAGCCGCGGGTCGGCGGACATCCGGGGCTGCTGGAACACCACGCCGACCGCCGTCCGCAGCGGCCGGGGTGCCCGGTGGCGCCAGCCCCGTACGGACTCCCCGTCGATCGTGACGCGCCCCGCCTCCGGGCGGTGGAGCAGCGCGGCGACGCGGGCGAGCGTGGACTTGCCGCAGCCGCTGGGGCCGAGGAGGCCGACCGACTCGCCGGGCGCGACCGCGAGCGAGGCGCCCCGGACGACCGGGTCGCGGCGTTCGTATCCGGCGGTGATGGAGTCGAGTTCAAGCACGGGGCGCTCCGGGTGCGTCGGTCGGCCGTGCCTCCGGGTGGTGGCAGGCGACGCCCGCCAGGAGGGCCGGTGGCGTGTCGCAGGCCTCCGTCGCCCGGGGGCAGCGCGGGGCGAAAGCGCAGCCGGCCGGTAGGGCGGTCAGCTCGGGGGGCATGCCGGGGATCGGGGTGAACGCGCGGTCGGGCAGGGCGTCCAGGAGTCCCCGGGCGTACGGGTGGCTCGGGCCCGGCTCGCCGAAGAAGCGGTGCGCGGGGGTCGACTCGACGATCCGGCCCGCGTACATCACCGCGACCCGGTCGGCGATCCGCTCCGCGGCCGCCAGGTCGTGGGTGATGAGCAGCAGCGCCCGTCCCTCGTCGGCGTGGCGACGCAGCTCGTCGACGGTCCGGTCGACCAGGTCGCGGTCTAGCCCGGTCGTCGGCTCGTCGGCGAGGAGCAGCGGGGCGTCGCCGATCAGGGCGAGCGCGGTGGCGGCGCGCTGGGCGAGGCCGCCGGAGAGCTCGTGCGGGTACCGGTCGAGGTGCCCGGCCGGGAACGCGGCCCGTTCCGCCGCCTTCCCGGCCGCCGCGCGGCGCTCCCGCCCCGCGCCGCCCGTCAGCTCGCGGACGGTCTCCTCCAGCTGGGAGCGGACGGTCCGTACGGGCGTGAGGTGGGCGGCCGGGCTCTGCGGTACGAGACCGACGCGCCGTCCTCGTACCGTACGGGCCAGGGTCTTCTCGTCGGCGGCGAGCAGGTCGACGCCGTCGAGCAGGGCCGTACCGGAGGTCTCGGCGTTGCCCGGCAGGAGGCCGAGGAGCGCGGAGGCGAGGACGGACTTGCCGCAGCCGCTCTCGCCCACGAGGGCGAGGCACTCCCCCGCCGCCAGGTCGAAGTCGGCGTCGCTGACGGCGGCGACGTGGCGCCCGCCGCGCATCCGGAAGCGGACGGAGAGCCCGCGCACGCTGAGCACGGCGCCGTCGGCGCGCTCGGCGCTGACCGCCTTCAGGGCGCGGGCGACACGCGAGTCCGGGGTCGGGGCGGTCACAGCATCAGCTCCGATCGGCGGCGCGGGTTGAGCCGGTCCCGCCACGCCCCGGCGAGCCCGGCGATGGCCAGGGTCGGCACGATGAGGAGCAGTCCGGGGAAGAGCGTCGGCCACCAGTCGCCGGCGAGCAGCGAGGAGCGCGCGGACTGGACCAGGTTGCCGAGGCTGGCCTGGTGGCTGGGCAGGCCCAGGCCGAGGAAGGAGAGCGCGGACTCGTGCCACATGGCGTGCGGCACCATCAGGACGGCGGCGAGTCCGGCCTGCGGCAGGACGGCCGGCAGCAGATGGCGCACGGTCACCCGCCACCGCGAGGCGCCGCCGGAGATCGCCGCGTCCACGAACGGACGGGAACGCAGCGAGAGGACCTCGGAGCGGACGATCCGGGCCGTCGACAGCCAGTGGGTCAGGGCGACGGAGACGATGACCGGCCACACGCCCGGCCGGAACATGGCGACGATGAAGATGCCGAGCAGCAGGTGCGGTACGGAGGAGAAGGCGTCGACGATCCGCATCACGACCCGGTCGGTCCAGCCGCCCAGGGAGGCGGCGGCCGCGCCGACGGCGGTGCCGATGACGGTCGCGACGAGCGCGGCGACCACGCCGACGAGGAGCGAGATCCGCAGTCCGTAGACGCAGCGCAGAAGCAGGTCGCGGCCGACGTCGTCGGTGCCGAAGGGGTGCTCCCAGGACGGCGGCAGCAGCTTCAGGGAGAGGTCGACGGCCTGTTCGTCGAGCTGGACGATCGGCGGGACGAGGAGGACGGCGAGGAGGACCGCGCCCGTGATTCCGGCCGAGGACCACAGGCGTATGCGCCGGGTGCGCTGCTCAGCCATCGAATCCCACCCTCGGGTCGGCGAGCCCGTACAGCAGGTCGGAGACGAGGTTGCCGAGGAGGACGGCGGCCGTCGCGAGCACGGTGAGCGCGGCTAGCAGCGGGAAGTCGACGGAGGTGGCGGCCTGGACGGTGGCGGCGGCTATGCCGGGCCAGCTGAAGACGGTCTCCACGAGCAGCGCCCCGGTGATGAGTTCGGGGACGCGGGAGCCGACGAGGGTGAGCATCGGGAGCATTCCGGAGCGCAGGGCGTGGCCGAGGAGGACGGTCCGGTCGCGCAGTCCACGCGCGCGTGCCCCGCGCACGGGGTCCTCTTCGAGGGCGTCGCCGACGCCCTGGCGGACGTACAGGAAGAACCAGGGCAGTTGGGAGACGCCGAGGACGAGGGCGGGCAGCACGAGGTGGGTGGCGACCTGGTCGAAGGTGACGGTGTCGCTGGCGGTGTCGGTGAGTCCGCCGGCGGGCAGGGCGCCGAGCTTGAGCGCGAAGAACCAGATGGCGAGGAGCCCGAGCCAGAAGGCGGGGGCGGCTTCCAGGGTGTACGCGGCGGAGCTGACGGCCCGGTCGAGCAGGCCGCCCCTGCGGCGCCCGGCGAGGACGCCGAGGCCGGTGCCGAGCGCGATGGCGACGAGGAAGGCGGTGGTGGCGAGCAGCGCCGACCAGCCGATCCGCTCGGCGATGACGTCGGCGACGGGCTGGCGCATGACGCTGGAGTCGCCGAGGTCGCCGTGGAGCGCGGAGGTCAGCCACTCCCACCAGCGGGTGGTGAGCGGCTGGTCGACGCCGAGGTTGGCGCGGAGCTGGTCCAGGTTCTCCTGCGAGGAGGTGAGCCCGGCGGTGCCCGCGTAGGCCTTGACGGGGTCGAAGGGGGAGGCTTCGGCGACGGCGAAGACCGCGAAGGTGACGCCGAGGAGGACGGGGACGGCGAACAGGGCCCGCCGTCCCGTCATCCTGGCCATGGCCCCCCAGGGGAGGCGCCGGCTCACTTCCCGGCGCCCTTGGGCTTCCAGCTCTCGACGTTCCACCAGGGGCCGGACGCGAGGCCGTGGTCGTGCGGCTCGGTCTGGGTTGACAGGCCGTCCCAGCTGTCGTTCACCACGTAGAGGTGGTCGATGTGGGTGAGGAAGGTGTAGCCGGGGTTCTTCACCAGTTCGCGCTGCACGGTGTCGTACGCGGCGTGCCGCTTGACCGGGTCGTCGGTCTGGCGCCCTTCGACGAGGGCCTTGTCGACGGTCTTGTTGTCGTACCAGGCCATGTTGTTGAAGCCGTCGCCGCCGAGGCTGGAGGTCAGCAGCAGGTACTGGTCGAAGTCGGGGTCGCCGGGCGAGCCGCCGCCGGCGAGGACCGCGTCGGTCTTCATCCGGGGCTCGATGACCTCCCAGGTGCCGCCCTGGGTCTTGATGGAGATGCCGGCCTTCTTGGCGTCCGAGGCGTAGGCGAGGGCGTGGTCCTGGCGGAGCTTGTCGCCGGAGAGGTACCAGAGCGGGAACTCGGCCCGTACGCCGTCCTTCACGCGGACCCCGTCCGAACCGGGCTTCCAGCCGGCCTCGTCGAGGATCTTCTTGGCCGCGTCGAGGTCGTGGCGGCGCTCGGTGCCCTTGGCGAACCACTCGCTGCCGGTGGGGACGGGCCCGTAGCCGGGCTTGCCCGCGCCTTCGAGGATCTTGTCGACCATGGCCTGCCGGTCGACGGCGACGTCGAGCGCGCGGCGGACGGCGACGTCGCCGCTGACCTTGTTGTGCGTGGGGAGCGTGACGGTCCGGTAGTCGTACGTCTTCGCGGCGTACGTCTTCTTCGCCTTGTCGCCCTTGAACCCGGCGGCCAGGTTCGGCGGCAGGATGGCGCCGTCGAGGTCGCCGGAGCGCAGCCGGGTGGCGCGGACGTCGTCGTCCTTGATGATGGCCATGGTGAACTTCTTCACCTCCGGCGCGCCGCCCCAGTAGGTGGGGTTGGCCTTGAAGCTGAGCTTCTCGCCCTTGGACCAGTCGCTGAGGACGTACGGTCCGGTGCCGATCGGCTTCGTGGTGAAGGCGCCGGTGTTGACGTCCTGCTTGCCCGCGACGTGCTCGGGGGCGATGCCGAGGACGGTGCGCTCGGCGAAGGGCGCGTAGGGGTACTTGAGCCGGAGGACGACGGTGTCGTCACCGACCGCCTCGACGCTCTTGAGGGCGTCGAGTTCGGTGCGGGAGGGGTTGTTCGTCTTCGGGTCGAGGATCGTCCGGTACGTGAAGACGACGTCCTTGGCCGAGAACGGCTTGCCGTCGCTGAACGTGACGCCCGTGCGGAGCTTGTACGTGTACGTCAGCCCGTCCGCGCTCACCTCGGGCAGCTCGGCGGCGAGGGCCGGCTTCAGCTTCATGTCCCCGTCGAAGGCCAGGAGCCCGTCGAAGATCTTGGAGTTGCCGTCCTTGCCGTACCCGAGGAGCGGGCTGAGCGTCTCGGGCTCGTAGGCGATGCCGACGACCGCGGAGTCCTTCGCTCCGCCGGAGCCCGCGGCGCCGCCGCCCGGGTTCGAACAGGCCGCCGCGGTGAGGGCCAGGGTCCCGGCCAGCGCGACGGCGGCGGTGCCGCGTATGGATCGGGCGGTCATCGTGCCCACACCCCTTTTGAAGATCAACTGTTGTTGCGAACAACACGCAATTAAACCGTATGTAAAGGGGTGCGAGCACAGCGGGACCCTTACTTCGGGGTCCTGGACCTCTGTCCCACGGTCACGCGGGAGCCGGGAGGTCGACCAGGGCGGCGATCGTGTTCTGGTGGTGTCCGGTCGAACCCAGGGCGATCTGATCGGACTTGGCCCGCTTCAGGGCGAGGTGGGCGGGGTGCTCCCAGGTCATGCCGATACCGCCGTGGAGTTGGACACACTCCTCGGCCGCGTGGACGGCGACCTTCGCGCAGTACGCCTGGGCGACGGCGACGGTCAGCGGGGCCTCCGGGCTGCCGGTGGCGAGCGCGTCGGCGGCGGCGCGGGCCGCGGCCCGGGCGTTCACGATCTCCAGCCAGAGCTGCGCCATACGGTGCTTGAGCGCCTGGAAGGAGCCGACCGGCCGGTTGAACTGGAACCGGGTGCGGGTGTGGCGGACGGTCTCCTCCAGGCACCACTCGGCGAGCCCGAGCTGCTCGGAGGCGAGGAGTCCGGCTCCGGCGAGCAGGCCGCGCTCGACCGCCGCCGTCGACGTCGCCGCGTCCGCGAGGCGGGTGCCCGTGCCGGCGGCCGTGGTCACCGTCGCCAGCGGGCGGGTCAGGTCGAGCGGGGTCTGCGGTACGACCGTGGCCTCGTCGGCCGGGACCGCGTACAGGCCGTCCGCGCGCGGGACGAGGAGCACGTCGGCGGCGGACGCGTCGGCGACGCCGGTCACCGTGTCCGCAGGGGACGGCCGGGCGCCCGGGGCCGTGGACAGGGGCAGCGCGAGCACCGCGACCGTGCGGCCGGCGGCGAGACCGGCCAGCAGCTCGGCGACCGGGGCGCTCCCGGTGTCCAGGGCGAGCAGGGTCTCGGTCGCGACGACCGCGCTCGTCAGGTACGGAGCCGGGGTCACCGCGCGCCCCAGCTCCTCCAGGACCACGGCCGCCTCGCGGTGGCTCGCGCCCTGGCCGCCCAGCTCCTCGGGGACGAGGAGCCCGGCCGCCCCGATCTCGCCCGCGAGGGACTTCCAGAGGCCGGGGACGTACGGGTCGCCGGTCTCGATCCGGCCGAGCAGCACGCTCGGGTCGGCCCGGTCGGTGAGCAGAGAGCGGACGGCGGCCCGCAGGTCGTCCTCGGTCTCGGAGTAGAGGAGGTCAGTCATCGCGCGAGGTCCTTCCAGGCGACGTCCTTGTCGTTGCGGGGCTCGGAGGGCAGACCGAGGACGCGTTCGGCGACGATGTTGAGCAGGACCTCGGTCGTGCCGCCCTCGATCGAATTGCCCTTGGAGCGCAGATAGCGGTACCCGGCGTCCCGGCCGGTGAAGTCGACGAGCTCGGGGCGGCGCATGGTCCAGTCCCCGTACAACAGCCCTTCCTCGCCGAGGAGTTCGACCTCCAGGCCGCTGATGGCCTGGTTGAGGCGGGCGAAGCCCAGCTTCATGGCGCTGCCCTCGGGGCCCGGCTGCCCGGCGACGAGCTGCTGACGCAGCCGCTCGCCGGCGAGGCGGGCGACCTCGGAGTCCACCCAGAGGTCGAGGAGCCGCCGGTGGAGGTCGTGGGTGCGCAGCTCGGGACGTTCGCGCCAGGTCGTGGAGACCGGCCCGATCATGCCGCCCTCGCGGGGGATGCGGGCGCCGCCGATCGAGACCCGCTCGTTCATGAGGGTGGTCTGGGCGACCCGCCAGCCGTCGCCGGTCTCGCCGAGGCGGTGGGCGTCGGGGATGCGGACGTCGGTGAGGAAGACCTCGTTGAACTCGGCCTCGCCGGTGATCTGGCGCAGCGGCCGCACCTCGACGCCGGGGTCGGTCATGTCGCAGATGAAGTACGTGATGCCCTTGTGCTTGGGCAGATCGGGGTCGGTGCGGGCGATGAGGATCGCCCACCGGGCGACATGGGCGCTGGACGTCCAGACCTTCTGACCGTTGACGACCCACTGGTCCCCGTCGCGGACGGCGCGGGTGCCGAGCGCGGCGAGGTCGGAGCCGGCGCCGGGCTCGCTGAAGAGCTGGCACCACACCTCCTCGCCGACCCAGAGCGGCCTGAGGAAGCGCTGCTTGACCTCCTCGGAGCCGTACGCGAGGAGGGTCGGCGCGGCCATGCCGAGGCCGATGCCGATCCGGCGCGGGTCGTTGTCGGGGGCGTCGGCGGCGGCGAGTTCGGCGTCCACGACGGCCTGCAGGGAGCGCGGGGCGTCGAGTCCGCCGAGGCCCTCGGGGTAGTGGACCCAGGCGAGCCCCGCGTCGAAGCGGGCGCGCAGGAAGTCGGTGCGGTCCGTGGTGGCGGGCGGGTGCTCGGCGAGCAACCGGCGGGTACGGGAGCGCAGTTCGTCGGCGTCGATCGCGGCGGCCATCACGCGGCCCCTTCCGGGAGGACGACGAGCCTGCCGGTGGTGACGCCCTCGCTGACGCGCTGCACGGCGTCGGCCGCGGCCTCGAACGGGACGCGCTCGCTGACCAGGGGCTTGATCAGGCCCTTGGCGGCGTACTCGGTGAGCGTCTCGTGGCAACGCAGGATCGCCGCCGGGTCCTTGAGGTTGTACAGGCCCCAATGAAGGCCGACGATCGAGTAGTTCTTGACGAGGGCGTGGTTGAGGGCGGGCGAGGGGATCGCCCCGCTCGCGAAGCCGACCACGACGATCCGGCCCTCGAAGGCGACGACCTTCGCCGACTGGGCGTACGCCTCACCGCCGACGGGGTCGTAGATCACGTCGGCGCCCCGGCCGCCGGTGGCCTCCTTGACGGCGGCGATGACGTCCTCGGAACGCCGGTCCACGACGACGTCGCAGCCGAGCGCACGGGCGACCTCGGCCTTCTCCGATCCGCCGACGACCCCGATGACGGTGGCACCGGCCGCCTTGCCGAGCTGGACGGCGGCACTGCCGACGCCGCCCGCGGCGGCGTGGACGAGCAGCGTCTCGCCCTCCTTGAGCGCGGCCCTGCGGTGCAGGCCGAACCAGCCGGTCTGGTAGCCGATGTGGAGCGCGGCCGCCTCGGCGTCGTCGAGCGCCTCGGGGGCGGGCAGCAGCGCCGCCGCGTCCGCCACCGCGTAGTCGGCGAAGCCGCCGTACGGGAGGGCGGGCGTGGCGATGACCCGCCGCCCGTCCTCGGTCTCGCCGCAGATCTCCACCCCGGGGGTGAACGGCAGCGGGGGCCGCACCTGGTACTGGCCCCGGCAGAGCAGCGCGTCGGGGAAGTTGACGTTGGCCGCGCGCACCTTGAGCAGGAGCTGCCCGGCGCCGGGTGTGGGCGTCTCCACCTCGTCGCGCTGCATCACCTCGCCCGGCTCGCCGTTCTCGTGCACTCGCCATGCCTGCATCGCGGTCCTCCACCAGCCGTCGTCCGTACTGCGCGGTCGGTCGCATACTAAGCGGTCGCTTGTGGCTGGTGGAACCATGCGCGGCGGACTTCTTGGGGCGGGGGCGCGCCGGCCGCGCGGGGCACCCCCGGGCGCCCCACCCTCCCCGCAGCCTTCAGGACTGCTTCGGGCGGGCCCGTACGTGCATCCGCTCGCCCTGCGGCCCGAAGAGGCTCAGGAACTCCACAGGCCCGTCCTCTGTGGGCCCGAACCAGTGCGGTACGCGCGTGTCGAACTCGGCCGCCTCCCCCGCCCCCAGGACCACGTCGTGCTCACCGAGGACGAGCCGGAGCTTGCCGGAGAGCACGTAGAGCCATTCGTACCCCTCGTGGACCCGCGGATCCGGGTTCTCGTACGGCTTCTCCTGGAGCACCTTGTACGCCTGGAGGCCGCCCGGCTGGCGGGTGAGCGGGAACATCGTGCGGCCGTGGCGCACGATCGGCTTGGCCCGGACCCGCGGATCGCCCACCGGCGGCGCACCGACGAGCTCGTCCAGCGGCACCTGATGGGCGCGGGCGATGGGGAGCAGCAGCTCCAGGCTGGGCCTGCGCTGCCCGGACTCGAGCCGGGAGAGCGTGCTCACGGAGATGCCCGTGGAGGCGGAGAGGTCGCCCAGGGTCGCGCCACGCTCGCGCCGGATCCGGCGCAGCCGTGGGCCGACCTCGTTGAGCACGGCGTCGATGCGGTCGTCCCCGGTCCCTGATTCAGTCATGCCTCCATCATGCCTCTCGTTGCGGAAACGGCAAGAATGTTTGTCGGGATCACGCCTCAGGGGCGAGGCTCCCGGTATGAGCGAACACACGGACACACGCGAACCCGAGCGGTACGACGTCGTGGTGGTCGGCGGCGGCGCGGCAGGACTGAGCGCGGCCCTGATCCTCGGCCGGTCGCGGCGCCGGACCCTGGTCGTCGACGCGGGCGAGCCGCGCAACGCCCCGGCCGCCCACATGCAGGGCTACCTCTCCCGGGACGGCATGAGCCCGGCGGAGTTCCTGGAGACGGGGCGGCGCGAGATCGCCGCGTACGGGGTGGAGTGGACGGCCGGCCGGGTGACGGAGGCGGTACGGGACGGGGAGACCGAGGGCTTCACGGTGACCGTGGACGACGGCCGCCGGGTCCGGGCGCGCCGGCTCGTCGTCACCACCGGGCTCGTGGACGAGCTCCCCGCGATCGACGGGGTGGCCGAGCGGTGGGGGCGGGAGGTGCTGCACTGCCCGTACTGCCACGGCTGGGAGGTCCGCGACCGGGCTTTCGGGGTGCTCGCGCACCCCGTCTTCGGCGCCCACCAGGCGCTGATCGTCTCCCACTGGTCCCCCGACGTGACCCTCTTCCTGCACACGGCCGGTCCGCTGTCCGAGGAGCAGAGCGGCCAGGTCGCGGCGGCGGGCATCGAGGTGGTGGCGGGCGAGGTGGCCGGGCTCGCCGTCGAGGACGACCGGTTCGTCGGCGTACGGATGGCCGACGGCCGGGTCGTGGAGCGTGATGTGCTCTTCGTCGGTACGCGGATGACGCCCCGGGACGGCCTGCTGACCGCGCTGGGCGCCGAGACCCGGGAGACGCCGCTCGGCGCGTTCGTGGCCGTGGACGAGACGGGGCGGACGAGCGTGCCGGGCGTGTGGGCGGCGGGCAACGCGATCGGCGCGCAGGAGCAGGTGATCAACGCGGCGAGCGGCGGCTATCGGGCCGGTGTCGCGATCAACATGGAGCTCATCATGGAGGACCTGGACCGCAAGGTCGCCGCCAGGGCCGAGGCCGCCGGACATCGCGGATGAGCCGCCGGACTTCCGGGATGAACTGACGGGTCTTCAGTTCTCGCCCCCGCCGCGCTATCGATGCCGCATGACGAACGAAGCGACCGACCCACCCGGACTGCCCGCCCCTCCCCCGCTCGGCGCGAGCGCGCTGCCGCCGGGGACGTACGAAGGCCGGGTGGTCCTGGTGACGGGCGGCGGTACGGGGCTCGGGAAGGCGATCGGGGCCGAGTTCGCGCGGCTCGGGGCGGAGCTGATGATCGTGGGCCGGACCGCCGCTCGCCTCGAGGCCGCGCGGCGGGAGCTGACCGAGATCGCCGGGGCCCGGGTGGCGACGGCGGTCTGCGACATCCGCGAACCCGGGTCGGTCGCCGGGGCGTTCGACGCCTGCGAGAGCGCCCTCGGCTCCCGGCCGGACGTCCTGATCAACAACGCGGCGGCCAACTTCCCAGTACCGGCGGAGGAGTTGTCGCCGAACGGCTGGCGGGCGGTCGTCGACATCACGCTGACCGGGACCTGGTTCATGACCCGGGAGTTCGCCCGCCGCCATCTCGCCGCGCGCACGCCCGCCTCCGTCGTCAACGTCGGCGCCTCCTACGCCTGGACCGGCGGCCCCGGTTTCGCCCACTCGGCGGCGGCGAAGGCCGGGGTGAAGAACCTGGTGGAGACGCTGGCGGTGGAGTGGGGACCGTACGGGATCCAGGTCAACGGACTGGTTCCGGGGCTGATGCCGCACGAGGACATGACGGCCGACATCCGGGGCGCGCTGGCGCGGGCGCCGCTCCAGGACGCCCGGCAGCCGGCGCTCCGCGTCGGGTACCCGCGCGAGCTGGGCTGGGCGGCGACGTTCCTGGCCTCTCCGTACGCCCGGTTCGTCTCCGGGCACACGCTGGTGGTGGACGGCGCGAACTGGCAGCGGCGCGTCCTGGTCAACGATCCCGTGGTGCCGGTCCGCGAGCAGCTGGGCAGGGGGCCGTTCGGGGAGTGACGCGCGCGGGTTGGTCCACGCGGATGAACCCGCGCGGCTGCGGCTGCGAGGGCGGTGGAACGGGGCGAGGATCGGCGAGGGTGGCCGGACGGACCTCCTGAGACACCGAAAGGCAGGCACACCACATGCTCGGTACGGACTTCACGAAGGGTTCGCCCAACTGGGTCGACCTCGGCAGCCCCGACACGGTGGGCGCGGCCGCGTTCTACACCGCCGTCTTCGGCTGGGAGTTCGCCTCGGCCGGTCCGGACGCCGGCGGCTACGGGTTCTTCCAGCAGGACGGGCAGACGGTCGCCGCCCTCGGTCCGCTGACCGAGGAGGGGGCGAGCAGCGCGTGGACGCTGTACTTCCAGACTCCCGACGCCGACGCCACGGCGAAGGCCGCCGAGAGCGCGGGCGGGACGGTGCGCGCCGAGCCCATGGACGTCATGGACGCCGGGCGGATGGCGCAGCTCTCGGACCCGGCGGGCGCTGACTTCGCGCTGTGGCAGCCGGGGACGACGAAGGGGTTGCAGCGGACCTCCGAGAACAACACGCTGTGCTGGGCCGAGCTGCACGTGCCGCAGCCCCTGGCCGCGATCGACTTCTACGGGAAGCTGTTCGGCTGGCGCTCGCAGGAGATGGAGGCGCCGGGCATGACGTACCGGGTGCTCTCCACCGCCGAGGGGGACCTGCAGGACACCTCCTTCGGCGGTGTCGCCGAGCTCCAGGAGGGCGGGGACCACGCCCGCTGGATTCCGTACTTCGCGGTCGCCGACGCGGACGACATCGTCGCCCGGGCGCAGGGGAACGGCGGGTCGGTCGTGATGCCGGCGGCGGACATCCCCGACGTGGGACGCATCGCCTGGCTGGCCGATCCGTTCGGCGCCCCTTTCGCGGTCCTGAAGCCCGCCCCGCAGCAGTAGATCAGCCGCCTTCGAAGCGCGGGGTCCGGCGTGCCGCCTTCGCCGCGTAGCCCTCGCGGGCGTCGGCGGAGGAGAGGGTCACGGCGGCGGCGGAGGCCGTGCGGTCGAGGGCGGCAGCCAGGCCCTGGTCGGCGTAGGCGTCGATGTCGCGTTTGATCGCCCGGACCGCGAGCGGCGCGGCGGCCGCGATGGCGGCCGCCGTCTCGCGGGCGGTGGAGTCCAGCTCGTCGCGTTCGGTGACGAGCTGGACGAGGCCCAGCCGTTCGGCGGTGGCCGCGTCGATCCGGCGGCCGGTGAGGGCCAGGTACTTGGCCCAGCCCGCACCCGCGTCGCGGGCGATCCGCAGATCGCCGCCCGCGTCGACGGCGACGCCGAGGCCGGCCTCGGGGAGGGCGAAGACGGCGTCGTCGGCGGCGATCCGGATGTCGGCCATGAGGGCCAGCTCGAAGCCGAAGCCCAGGCAGTAGCCCTGGACGGCGGCCACGACCGGCTGCGGCAGCCGGGCGAGAACGGCGAAGCGCTCGTGGACCCAGCGGATGCCCTCGTCGTACCGCTGGATCTTCTCGGCGGCCGTCCGCCCGGTGATCCCGCCGCCGGGCGCCGTGACGTCGATGCCCGCGCAGAACGCACGCCCCTCGGCCCGCAGCAGCACGACGCGCACGCTCTCGTCGAAGCGGATCCGGTCGGCCATGATCCCGAGCTGCCGACTGGCCTCCCAGCTCCACCCGTTGAGCTTCTCGGGGCGACAGAGCGTGAGCACCCCGACGCCGCCCTCGACGACGAACGTGAACCGCTCCTCACCCTCCGGGATCTCCCTGTCGAGCGTGTCGATCACCCCGCACCCCCTTTCAGCCCTGACGTGCCGTCAGGCAGGGGGTCAGGCTAGGGGGTCGGCACTGCCGGAGGAAGGTGGGCGGCGGCCCTCAGCGGGAGAACAGCTCGAAGGCCACCGTCGGGCGGTTGCCGTAGCGGGAGGCGAAGCGCTGGTCGTTGCCGGCCAGGAAGCCGCGGACGTACTCCTCCGGGTCCTGGTCCGTGAGGGCCTCGATGTAGGCGCGGTGGGCGAGCAGGGAGTGGACCGCGCGTTCGGCGCCCGGGGTGGCGTCTACTGCGTGGGTCGGGGTGCTCGAGCCGGCGACGGCGACCCAGCGGACGCCGTTCCAGGGCTCCAGGCCGCGGTCGGTCAGTTCGGGGAAGATCCAGCGGTTGCCCGCGTCGCCCGCCGCGTCGAGCGTGGCGCGCCCGATGGCCACGTGGTCGGGGGTGTTCCAGAAGCCTCCGACGCCCGTGCCCCAGGTGTCCCGGTGGTTGAGGGTGATGACCAGTTCGGGGCGGTGGCGCCGGATCGCGCCCGCGATGTCGCGGCGCAGGCCGAGCCCGTACTCGATCACACCGTCCCGGTGGTCGAGGAACTCCACGGTCGACACCCCGACCACCTCCGCGCTCGCGCGCTGCTCCTGCTCGCGCACCGGGCCGCAGGTGGCGGGGTCGAGGGTGTCGATGCCGGCCTCGCCCCGGGTGGCGAGGACGTAGACGACCTCCTTGCCGGCGTCGGTCCAGCCCGCGATGGCGGCCGCGCAGCCGTACTCCAGGTCGTCCGGGTGCGCGACGACGGCGAGCGCGCGCTGCCAGTCGTCGGGCATGTCGGCCAGGTCGGTGGTGGTGCCCGTGTCGTCGATCATGGGCGCAGGATACGACCCCTGGATGGGACCCCTCAGCCCCTTAGCGCTCCGGAAAGGATCACCGAGCGCGAGGCGTGCCGGGGGCGGTCCGGGTTCAGGCCGCGCCGGGCCGCGAGCGTCACGGCCAGCCGCTGGGCGCGCACCAGGGCGGCCACCGGATCGATGGCGTCGGCGGCGAACAGCGCCCCGGTGGCCTCCACTTCGTCCCTGAGGCCGGCCGGTTCGGGTCCGAGGCAGCACACGAGGCTGGTGCGGTCGCTGATGACGATGGGCCCGTGCCGGTACTCCATCGCCGCGTACGACTCCGCCCAGGCGCGGGCCACCCCGCGCAGCTTGTGCGCGGCCTCGTCGGCGAGTCCGGCCGTCCAGCCCGCGCCGAGGAAGGTGAACTGGGCGCGCCGTTCCCAGACCGCGGGCAGCGGTTCGTAGAGGGCGAGTTCGGCGTCGGCGATCGAGGGGCCGAGGTCCACGCCCAGCCCCGCGCGCAGCAGTTGGAGTGCGGTCGTGGCGAACCGGGTCTGGGCGACGGAGCGTTCGTCGGCGTACCCGAGGCCGATGACCCGGTCCGCGTGGTGGGCGGCCCGGCTGTCGGGGACGGCGGTCAGGACGAGCGTCGGGATCCGGCCGGAGGCCCGGGCGAGCAGGGTCACCACCTCGGTGGTCGAGCCGGAGCGGGTGAGGGCGACGATCCGGTCGTAGGCGCGGCCGAGCGGGGTCTCGTCGGAGGCCGGGAAGGCGTCGGTCTCGCCCGCGCCGAGGGACTCGCGCAGGGCGGCGTACGCGCGGGCCATGAAGTACGAGGTCCCGCAGCCGACGACGGCGACCCGCTCGCCCGGCCGGGGCAGCAGCCGGGCGTGGTCGGCGGCCGTGTCACCGGCCCTGCGCCAGCAGTCGGGCTGGGCGGCGATCTCGGCACTGACGTGGGTGGTCATGTCCGGTTCCTCTCCTCGGTGTACTCCGAGGAGTTCTACCGGCCGCACCACCGGCCCGCCAATGAGCAATCAGGCCGCACCGCTTGGACTTTTCCGCGCGGACACGGCCTGGAGCCGCCGCCGAGCCTGCCCTCAGACCTCGCCCCGGGCCAGCGCCAGCAGCCGGTCCAGTACGAGTGGGCCGCCGGCCCGTACGCCGTCGTGCTCGAACTCGTCCGTCACCCAGGTCCGCAGGCCCCGGATCGCGCGGGCGGTCTCCAGGGAGTGCGTGGTGTCGACGTACATGTCGTCGTGGTAGACGGCCGCGGCGACGGGCACCTCGTTGGCGGCGAGCCGCGCGGGGTCGTAGAGGGGCGCCCAGTCCGTCCGTTCGGCGAGGAGGCGGGCGGTCTCCCGCAGCGGGCGCAGCGCCGGGTCGGTCTCGAAGTGCCAGGGGTGCACGGTCTCGCCGGTGAACAGCAGCGGCCCGTCCCCGGCCAGGGTCTTCTCCGCGTCGAACTCGGGGAAGTCCGCGCGGACCCGTTCCGCCGCCCAGGCGGTCGGCCCCTGCCCCTGGGCGTAGATGGCCTCGTGGAGCACGGCGTAGAGCGGGTGTCCGGCGTACGAGAGCTGGGCCTGGACGTTCTCCAGGAAGGCGTCGGAGAGCGCGGGGCCCGCGGCGGTGGGGACGAAGGCGTCCTCCAGGAGCAGGTGCAGCTGGTGGGTGCCCTCGCCGCCGCCGAGCAGGATGCCGAGGGACTGGAAGGCCCGGGCGGTGAGGAGCCCGCCGTTCGGCAGGGCCGCCGGGCGGTCCAGGAGGTGGGCGGCGATCCGGCGGGCGCGGGCGACGTCCTGCGGGTAGCGGGCGTAGTGGGCCTCGACCTTGCGCCGGATCCGGGGGAAGGCGGCCCGGTAGACGTCGTCGGCACTCGCGTGCAGGGAGGGCAGCCCGCCGGTGACGAGGACGGTGCTCAGGCCCTCGGGTGCGGCGGAGAGGTAGTGGGTGGCGCAGAAGCCGCCGAAGCTCTGGCCGAGGACGGTCCAGGGGGCGCCGCCGGTGAGGCGCCGGCGGATGGCCTCGCAGTCCTGGACGATCGCGTCGGACCGGAAGTGCGCGAGGTAGTCGGCCTGCTGTCGGGGCGTGCCGCGCAGCGGGAGGGTCTGCCGGTTGGCGGGGGTGGAGTGGCCTGTGCCGCGCTGGTCGAGGAGGAGGACGCGGTACTCCTGGACGGCCCGGCCGAGCCAGGCCTGCGGGCCGATGAAGCGGCGGGCCCCGAAGCCGGGCCCGCCCTCCAGGTACACCAGCCACGGCAGGTCCTCGCCCACCCGGCCGCCGGCCACGATCTCGCGCCCGTACACCTCGATCCGCTCGCCGTCGGGGACGGCGTGGTCGAGCGGCACGGTGAAGCGGTGGTCGGTGAGGACGAGGCCGGGCTGGCGGTAGCTGGTCAACGCTGCTCCTGTTCGATACGCCCCCGCCCGTCCAGTCCATCACAGGGGGCGGGGCGGGGGCGCATCGAGGGGTCGGACCGACCGGTCAGGAGACGGTCCGGTCAGGAGACAGACCGGTCAGGAGACGGAGTCAGGAGGTCGGGAAGTTGTCCGCTGACTTGATCCGGTCCCGGATCCAGACGCCGGCCTCCTTCAGGGACGACGTGCCGGTCCAGGGACCGTTGCTGTCGCACGTGCCGGTCTTGAAGACCGCGCCCGAGCGGTGGTCGTCGGAGAAGTTCCAGTTGGTCCAGCTGATCTTCTTGTTCGCCATCAGGTCGATGTACTTCTGCGTCATCGCGAAGTCGTTGGCGCCCTCACCCGCGTAGTTCTGGGTGCCGAACTCGGTGACGAACATCGGGATGCGGTCGGCGGCCCGGGACAGGGTGTTCAGGTACTCCTCGCGGTGCGAGAACGCGTAGAAGTGGAAGGTGTACATGATGTTGGAGGCGTTGACCGGGTTGTTCACGACCTCGGTCTCGTTGCCGTCCTCCGAGACGCCGAGGGAGGACCAGGCGCGGGTGCCGACCAGGACCGGGGCGTTGCCGTCGATGTTCCGGATGACCGGGATGATCTGCTCGGCGTAGCTCTTCACCTTGGCCCAGCTCACGCCGCTGGGCTCGTTGGCGATCTCGTAGAAGACGTTGTTCTTGTTCTTGTGCCGGTTGGCGATGTCCGTGAAGAACTTCTTGGCGTTGGCCAGGTTGGCGTTCGGGTCGCCCGGGTCGAGCATGTGCCAGTCGACGATCACGTACATGCCGCGCGCGGTGGCCTGGTCGATCAGGGTGCTGGCGAGGTTGGTGAACTTGGTCGGGTCGGTCTCCCAGCCGTCCTCCTGGACGTAGGTGGAGACGCGCAGGATGTCGGCCTTCCAGTCCGTGGCGAGGGCGTCGAGCGAGCCGTTGGTGAGGCACTGCGGGTACCACTGGGTGCCGTGGCTGGACATGCCGCGCAGCTGGATCGGCTTGCCGTACTGGTTGCAGAGCTTGGTGCCGCAGACCGACAGCTGGCCGTTGATCTCGACGGGGGTGCCGGTGACGGGCGGGGTGGTGGCGGTGTCGACCTTGACGTGGTCGACGTTCGGGCCGCCGTTGGCGGTGGTGGCGGTGGCCCGGACGGTGTTGGCGCCGGCCTTGAGGTTGGCCGTGAGGGTGATGGTCGCCCAGGTGGTCCAGGCGCCGGTGCCGGCGAAGGACTTGCCGGCGGCGACGACGGTCCCGTTGACCGCGATGTCCATCGGCCGGTTGGTGGCGGTGCCGTTGGCGTAGCGGAGGGTCACGGTCGCGGAGCCCGCCTGGGCGGCGTTGACGTTCCACTGGACCGAGCTGCCGGTGACGTTGTCGTAGTTGACGAAGCCGCTGCCGGTGAAGCCGGTGTGGTTGGACTCGACGACCCCCTGGGAGACGGTCGCGGTCTCCGCCTCGTGGGTGACGGGGGCCGCGACCGCCGCGGGTGGCGCGGTGGCCAGGCCGAGGAGGAGCGCGGCCGCGGCGGTGCCGGCGGCACCGAGGGAACGCAGCCGGAGACGTGCTGATCGTGCCGAAGTCATGGGGACTCCCGGGACGGAGGGGGGTATTGGAAGGAAACTTTCCTAACGAAAGATGAATAGCAGCCACTCCGATCACCTCGCAAGGGTCATGACAAGGGCGGTACGGCGAGACGTGCGGGCCGTCCCCGAGTGGCCCCGTCCCCGTGCGCCGGGCCCCGGCGGCTCCTAGCGTGGGTCCATGATCCGGTTCGAGCAGGTCAGCAAGGTGTACCCGGACGGCACGACGGCGGTCGACGGACTGAGCTTCGAGGTCGCCGAGGGCGAACTGGTCACCCTGGTCGGCCCGTCCGGCTGCGGCAAGACGACCACGATGATGATGGTCAACCGGCTCATCGAACCGACCTCCGGCCGGATCCTGGTCGACGGGAAGGACATCGCGTCGGTCGACCCGGTCAAACTGCGCAGGGGCATCGGTTACGTCATCCAGCAGGTCGGGCTCTTCCCGCACCGGACGATCCTCGACAACACCGCGACCGTGCCCGCGTTGATCGGCTGGAAGAAGGCGAAGGCCCGGGCCCGCGCGGCCGAACTGCTCGACCTGGTCGGCCTCGACCCGAAGACGTACGGCTCCCGCTACCCGTCCCAGCTCTCCGGCGGCCAGCGCCAGCGCGTCGGCGTGGCCCGCGCACTCGCCGCCGACCCGCCCGTGCTCCTGATGGACGAGCCCTTCGGCGCGGTCGACCCCGTGGTCCGCGAACGCCTCCAGAACGAGTTCCTGAACCTCCAGGCCACCGTGCGCAAGACCGTCCTCCTGGTGACCCACGACATCGAGGAGGCCGTCCGGATGGGCGACCGCATCGCCGTGTACGGACAGGGCCGCATCGAGCAGTTCGACACCCCGGGGGCCGTGCTCGGCGCGCCCGCCACGCCGTACGTCGCCCAGTTCGTCGGCGCCGACCGAGGCCTTAAGCGGCTCTCGGTGACCACGATCGAACCCGACGACCTGGAGCAGCCGCCGGTCGCCCGCCTCGACGAGCCGGCGGTGGACGCGGCGGCCCGGCTGCGTGCCGACGGAGGCCGCTGGGCGGTCGTGCTCGGCGCCGACGGCGATCTGCACGGCTGGGTGGCCGCCGACGCCCTCGCGCTCGCCGGCCAGGAGGGCACGGTCGGCGACCTGGCCCGCCGCATGGAGGCCTGGGTGCCGGTCGGCGCCCCGCTGAAGCACGCGTTCAGTGAGATGCTCCAGCACGACGCGGGCTGGGTGGCCGTCCTGGACGGGACGCGCTTCCTCGGCGTCCTCACCCCGGCCAAGCTCCACGAGGCGCTCCGCCGCTCGGTGGACGCGGACGCGCAGGGCGTGGCGCGGGACGAGGTGGATTTCGACTCGATCGCGGACGCGTGAGGAGGCCTGGCCGCGCGAGAGGGCCTATCCACGCGAGAGGGCCTATCCGGCCGGGATCAGCTTCTTCTCCTGGAGGTAGCTCCGCGCGACGCCCTCGGGGAGCCGGCGCCAGCTGTCCACCTGCTCGTTCATGGCGGCCAGGTCCGCCGTGGTCAGGACCGTGTTGAGGCGGCCGAGGGCCTTCGTCACGCCTTCGCTCCCGGCGCGCGAGCGGTTGACGACCGGGACGATGTAGTCGGCGTTCTGGAGGTTCTTGTCGTCGGCGAGCAGCACCAGGCCGAACTCGTCGAGGGTGCCGTCGGTGCTCGTCGTCAGGACCATCTGGTCCTGCCCGCTCTGCACCGCCTGCTTGGCCGGTGTGGTGCCGACGCCCTTCGGGTCGACGCCGGTGATGTCGATCCCGTACGTCTCGCGCAGCCCCGGCGCGCAGTACGGCCGCTGGACGCACTCGTCGCCCGCCGCGAGCCGTACGGGCAGGTTCGCCGCGCCCAGGTCGCTCAGGGTCTTGAGCCCGTGCTCGGTGGCGTACGCGCTCGTGACGGCGAAGGCGTTCTGGTCGACGGCCCGGCCCGGGTCGAGGACGGTGAGCCCCCGGGGTGTGGCGAGCCCGCGCAGCGCGGTCATCGTGGTGGCCAGGTCGGGCGAGCCGACGGTCGGCGCCTCCGGCCCGTTGGCCTTGGCGTTCAGCCAGTCGGCGAAGGTGGCCGCGTACTCCGGTACGACGTCGATCTGACCGTTCTCCAGGGCGGGTTCGTAGATCTCGCGGTTGGTGACCGAGAGGATCTTGGTGCTGTAGCCGGCCTCTTCGAGGAGCAGCGCGTACATCTGGGCCAGCAGGTCGCTCTCGGTGAAGCCGGCCGAGCCGATGGTGAGATGCCGGCTGTCGCCGGGCGGGGCGGTGACCTCGCCCTGGTTCTCCAGGGAGGGGCCCGTGGCGCAGCCTGCGAGGACGAGCAGTGCAAGGGCGCCCGTCGCCGCCGCTCGCCACGCCCTCATCCCGCGGTCCCCCGCGCCCAGGCCGGGGCGAGCCGCTGGGCCCCCTCGAAGACGCCCTCGACGACGAGGGCGAGGAGGGCGACGAGCACGGCGCCCGCGACGACCTGCGGGGTGGAGGCGAGGTTGAACCCGGCGGTGATGATCCGGCCGAGTCCGCCGCCGCCGGCGAGCGCCGCGACGGTCGCCGTGGCCACGAGCTGCACGGCGGCGATCCGGACGCCGGTGAGGATCAGCGGCAGCGCGAGCGGCAGTTCCACCCCGAGGAGCATCTGCCGGCCGGTCATCCCCATGCCCCGCGCGGCCCGTACGACATCGGCGTCGACGCCGCGCATCCCGACGTACGCGTTGGTGAGCAGCGGCGGGATCGCGAAGAGCACGAGGGCGATGATCGTCGGCCAGTCCCCGTACGTGCCGATGGGGCTGAGCAGCAGCAGGACGAGGACGGCGAAGGTGGGCACGGCGCGGCCGACGTTGGAGAGGTTGACGGCGAGCGCGCCGCCCTTGCCGAGGTGGCCGAGGACGAGCGCGACCGGGAGTGCGATGGCGCAGCTCAGCACCAGGCAGACGACGGTCAGGTAGAGGTGCTGGGCGAGCCGGGTCCAGACGCCGTTGTCGCCGGACCAGTTGGTGGATGTGGTGAGCCAGTCCCAGGTGGCGGAGAGGGTGTTCAAGCGGCCTGCCTCCGGGTCCAGGGGGTGAGCAGCCGCTGCAGGCCGAGCAGGAGCAGGTCGGCGGCGATCGCGATGATCACGCAGAGGACGGAGGCGGTGAGGACCTGTGCCTTGAAGTAGGTGTTCATGCCGGAGTAGATGAGGTTGCCGAGACCGCCGTAGCCGACGATCGCACCGATGGTGACGAGGGAGACGGCGGAGACGGTGGCGATGCGCAGACCGGCCATCGCGGCGGGCAGCGCGAGCGGCAGCTCGACGGTGAGCAGCATCCGGACGGGGCCGTAGCCGAGGCCGCGCGCGGCCTGCCGGGTGTCCTCGGGGACGGCGCGGAGACCGGCCAGGATGTTCCGTACGAGCAGGGTGAGCGAGTACAGCACGAGCCCCGCGATCACGATGGAGGCGCTTAGTCCGTAGACGGGCAGGAGCAGCGAGAACATCGCGAGGGACGGGATCGTGTAGAGGATCGTGGTGATCCCGAGGACCGGTCCCGCGGCCCAGCGCCAGCGGCGGGCGGCGACGGCGAGCGGGACGGCGAGGAGCAGCCCGAGGGCGACCGAGACGGCGGTCAGCTGGAGGTGCTGGAGGGTGGCGTCGCCGAGGATCTCGCTCCGGGAGGACAGATAGTCGCCGCAGATCCACTCGTTGCGCGCGAGGCAGTCGTCGGGAGGCCCGGTCATCCCCCCATTCCAGGCCGCGGCCCCACGCGGCGCACGCCGGGCCGGGCCGTTCGGGCCTGCTCCCGCAGTAGGCACCATGGCGCCACAGATCTCTTGCCATGGCGCCATAATGATGCCACTATGGCGCCATGGACCTGATGCCGTACGTCGAGAACCTCCGCCACGAGCTCGCGATCGCGGCGGCTACCGGTGGCGAGGAGGCCGGTGCGCTCGCCGAGCGGCTCGCCGCGCCTCTGGAGTCGGCAGCCCGGCTCACCCTGCTCAACGCCCTTTCCGCCGCAATGGACGAGGTCACCAGCGAGCTGGCGCCCGGCTCGGTCGACGTACGGCTGCGGGGGAACGACCCGGAGTTCGTCGTGACCCCGCCCTTCGCCCCTTCCGACGTACGGAAGCCGGCACCGGCCCCCGTACCCGTACCGGCTCCGCTGCCGGCCGACGGGGACGAGGCGGCCACCGCGCGCGTCAACTTCAGGCTTCCGGGCCGGCTGAAGGCCCGGGCGGAGGAGGTCGCAGGACAGGAGGGTCTCTCGGTCAACGCCTGGCTGGTACGGGCCGTCGCCACCGCGCTCCGACCTGCGGGTCCTACTCCTTGAGGACGGCCAGCACGTTGCCCGCCGGGTCGGTGAACCAGGCGATCGCCGGGCCGCCCGGGGCCTTCACGATGCCCTTGGCGTCGTGCTCGAACTCGGCGTAGCGCTCGAAGGAGACACCCCGCTTCGCCAGCTCGTCGACGGCCGCGTCGATGTCGTCCACGGGGAAGTTCAGGATCGTGAAGGACGCGGGCGTGTGGTTGTCCTTGGGGTACACGAAGACGCTCGCGCCGCTCCCCAGCTTGATCGTCAGCATCCGCATGTCCGCGTCCCCGGTGTCCTCCACCTGGAGGCCGAGGGTGTCGCCGTAGAACTGACGGGCCCGGTCGAGATCGTCGACCGAGAAGCCGCTGAACGCCTTCGACTGTCCGAACATGCCGTTGTCTCCTTCGCGTGTGCCGTTCGGGATTTCCGAGGGCACACCCACTCGACCACCATCCGGACGCCCGGCACGCACTCTCGCGTCCGGATGGTCGCCGCCCGTCACCCTCAGGGAGCGATCGGCAGCCGGCGCTTGTGGTCGGTCAGCTCGTAGCGGCGCACGATCGAGGCGTACGCGGCCTCCCCGACCGGCTTGCCCTCCAGGAAGTCGTCGATGTCGTCGTACGTGACACCCAGCGCGTCCTCGTCGGGCTTGCCCGGGTCGAGGGTCTCCAGGTCGGCCGTCGGCGTCTTCCAGACCAGCTCCGCGGGGGCGCCGAGGGCATCGGCACAGGCCCGCACGCGGCGCTTGGTCAGGCCGGTCAGCGGGACGACGTCGGCGGCGCCGTCGCCGTACTTGGTGAAGAAGCCGGAGACCGCCTCCGCCGCGTGGTCGGTGCCGACGACCAGGCCGTCGTGGGCGCCCGCGACCGCGTACTGCGCGATCATGCGCTGCCGGGCCTTGATGTTGCCCTGGACGAAGTCCTGGTGGTGGGCGTCCCGGAAGGTCACCCCGCCGGTCAGGGAGGCCTCCAGGGCGGCGTCGCTCGACGCCTTGACGTCCACGGTCAGGACCCGGTCGGCGGCGATGAAGCCCAGGGCGAGCTGGGCGTCCTTCTCGTCGGCCTGCACACCGTACGGCAGTCGCATGGCATAGAAGGTGGCGTCGTGGCCGGCCGCCCTGGCCCGCTCCACGGCGAGCTGGCAGAGCCGGCCCGCGGTGGTGGAGTCCACGCCGCCGCTGATCCCGAGGACCAGGCTGCGCAGCCCCGTGGAGGTGAGGCGCTCGGTGAGGAAGGCCACCCGGCGTTCGATCTCGACCAGCGGGTCGAAGGTCGGGGACACCTCGAGTTCCTCGGCGATCTGCTGCTGCAGGGCGGTGGACGCCGCGTCGGTCACGTCAAGCTCCTCGGGGATGGTCGGCGGTACGGAAAGGCCGGTCGAAAGGCCAGGTCGACTCTATGCGGCCGGTCCCCCGACACCGAAACGCGGCGGCCGCGCGACACCTCCGACCAGGGCCTCACTTCCCCGGGCTCGTCGGCCCCAGGTGCTCGCCCGGGCGGTTCAGCTCCTCCACCGCGTCGACACCGACCACGGCGCCCGTCGACTTCCTGGCCCGCCGCAGCCGGCGCTCCAGCCAGCTCGCGAAGGTGGTGAGGGCGAAGTTGAGGATGACGAAGATGACGGCGACGACGGTGAAGCTCGCGATGGTGTTGGCCCCGTAGTTCGCGCTCATCGGGCGCACGGAGGCGAGGAGCTCGGAGAAGCCGAGCATCGCGCCGCCGAGCGCGGTGTCCTTGACGATCACGACGAGCTGGCTGACGAGCGCCGGGAGCATCGCGGTGACCGACTGGGGCAGCAGGACGTACGCCATGGTCTGGCCCTTGCGCATGCCGATCGCCTTCGCGGCGTCGGTCTGGCCGCTGGGAAGGGAGAGGATCCCGGCCCTGACCACCTCGGCGAGGACCGAGGCGTTGTAGAGGACGAGCCCGGTGACGACCGCGTACAGCGGCCGGTTCTCCGGGCTGACGTCGGTGAACTCGGAGTACGCGGCGTTCGCGAAGAGCATCAGGATGAGGACGGGGATCGCGCGGAAGAACTCCACGACCGTCCCGGCGGCGCCCCGGATCCAGCGGTGGTCGGAGAGCCGGCCGATGCCGAGGAGCGCGCCGAGGGGCAGGGCGATGACCATGGAGAGCGCGGCGGCGATCAGGGTGTTCTCCAGGGCCGGGAGGAGGTACGTGGTCCAGACCCGCGAGTCGGTGAAGAAGGGCTCCCACTTGTTCGCCTCCAGCTGGTCCTTGTCGGCGAGGCTCACGAGGACCCACCAGATCACCGCGGCGACGGCGATCAGGAACAGCAGCGTGTAGAGCACGTTCCGGCGCTTCGCGCGCGGTCCCGGGACGTCGTAGAGGACGGTGGGCCGCTCCTTCATCGCTTCACCGCCACCTTCTTGCTCAGCCAGCCGAGGAAGAGCCCGGTGGGGAGCGTGAGGCAGATGAAGCCGACGGCGAAGATCGCCGAGATGAGGATCAGCTGGGCCTCGTTCTCGATCATCTCCCGCATGAGGAGGGCCGCCTCGGCGACGCCGATGGCGGCGGCCACGGTGGTGTTCTTGGTGAGGGCGATCAGGACGTTGGCCAGCGGTCCCACCACGGAGCGGAACGCCTGCGGGAGCACGATGAGGCGCAGGACCTGCGGGAAGTTGAGCCCGATCGCGCGGGCGGCCTCGACCTGGCCGAGGGGGACGGTGTTGATGCCCGAGCGCAGCGCCTCACAGACGAAGGCCGAGGTGTAGGCGATCAGTCCGAGGACGGCGAGCCGGAAGTTGATCGTGGTGAAGTCCTTGGCGCCCATGTCGACGCCGAGGGTCTGGAACAGGCCGAGCGAGGTGAAGACGATGATGACGGTCAGCGGGATGTTGCGGACGATGTTGACGTAGACGGTGCCGAAGCCCCGCATCAGGGGGACGGGGCTGACGCGCATGGCGGCCAGCAGCGTCCCCCAGATCAGGGAGCCGATCGCGGAGTAGACGGTGAGCTGCACCGTCACCCAGAACGCTCCCAGCAGGTCGTAGCCTTCGAGGAAGTCGAACACGGCGGCCCACTCACTTCACGACGACGCCGATCTCCGGTGCGGGTTCGTTCTGGTACTCGGCCGGGCCGAAGTTCTTCTTCACGGCCGCGTCCCAGGATCCGTCGGCGACCATCTGGTCCAGGGCGTCGTTGATCTGTTCCTTCAGTTCGCTGCCCTTCTGCACGCCGATGCCGTAGTTCTCGTTGCTCATGTCGAAGCCGGCGAGCTTGAACTTGCCCTCGAACTCGGGCTGCGAGGCGTAGCCGGCGAGGATCGCGTCGTCGGTGGTCAGGGCGTCGATGACGCCGTTCTCCAGGCCGGTCAGGCACTCGGAGTACCCGCCGTACTCCTGGAGTTGGGCATCCGGCGCGATCTTGGTCTTGACGTTCTGCGCGGAGGTGGAACCGGTGACCGAGCAGAGCTTCTTGTTGTTGAGGTCCTCGGGCTTGTTGATCGAGTTGTCGTCCGCGCGGATCAGCACGTCCTGGTGGGCCAGGAGGTACGGTCCGGCGAAGTCGACCTTCTGCGCCCGCTCGTCGTTGATCGAGTACGAGGCCGCGATGAAGTCGACGTCACCGCGCTGCAGCAGCGTCTCCCGGTCGGCGCTCTTGGCCTCCTTCCACTCGATGTCGCCGGGATCGTGGCCCAGCTGCTTGGCGACGTAGGTCGCCACGTCGACGTCGAAGCCCGTGTACGTGCCGTCCGGCGTCTTCAGGCCCACGCCGGGCTGGTCGAACTTGATGCCGACGGTGATCTTCTCGTCGCCGCTTCCGGAGCCGCTGCCCCCGTCGTCGCCGCAGGCGGCCAGGGAGAAGGAGAGGGCGAGCGCGGCGGCCGCGGCGACGCCGGCCTTGGTGAGCTTGCGAGGGTTCATGGGGTCACCCCTGGGGCTGCTGGGCGGTCGTGGGGCCGCCGCGGTCGGTGGTGCTGTCAGGTCAGTGGGCCGTCCGGTCGGTGGTGCGGTCAGGTCAGTGGTGCAGTCAGGTCAGTGGTGCAGGATCTTCGAGAGGAAGTCCTTGGCGCGGTCGCTGCTGGGATTGCTGAAGAACTGCTCGGGGGTCGTCTCCTCCACGATCCGGCCGTCCGCCATGAAGACCACGCGGTTGGCGGCGGAGCGGGCGAATCCCATCTCGTGGGTCACGACGACCATGGTCATTCCGTCGCGGGCGAGCTGCTGCATGACCTCCAGGACCTCGTTGATCATCTCGGGGTCGAGCGCGGAGGTCGGCTCGTCGAAGAGCATCACCTTCGGGTCCATGGCCAGCGCCCGGGCGATCGCGACGCGCTGCTGCTGGCCGCCGGAGAGCTGGGCGGGGTACTTGTCGGCCTGGGTCGCCACCCCGACACGTTCGAGCAGCTGCCGGGCCCGCTGCTCGGCGGTCTTCTTGTCCTTCTTGCGGACCTTGACCTGGCCGAGGGTGACGTTCTCGAGCACGGTCTTGTGCGCGAAGAGGTTGAAGGACTGGAACACCATGCCGACGTCGGCGCGGAGCGCGGCAAGCTCGCGGCCCTCGGCGGGCAGCGGCTTGCCGTCGATGACGATCTCGCCGGAGTCGATGGTCTCCAGCCGGTTGATGGCACGGCAGAGGGTCGACTTGCCGCCGCCGGACGGGCCGATCACGACGACGACCTCGCCCCGGCCGACGGTCAGGTCGATGGACTGGAGCACGTGGAGCGCGCCGAAGTGCTTGTCGACGTTCTTCAGCACGACGAGCGCGTCGGACATGGCAGCCTCCTGTCGCCGCCCCGCGGCACCCTCCTCACGTTCATGCTCCGCCCTCGGCGGATCCCCCGCACGCCGGACGCCCGGCGCGCGGGCGCCGGAAGGGTCATTCCGTGGTGGTCAGCCGGGCGAGGTGGGTCAGGGCGAGGGCGTAGCCGTGGGCGCCCGCTCCGCAGATCACCGCGTCGGCGACACCGGAGACGTAACTGTGGTGCCGGAACTCCTCGCGCTTGTGGATGTTCGACAGGTGCACCTCGACGACGGGCAGTCCGACGGCGGCGAGGGCGTCGCGCAGCGCGACGGAGGTGTGGCTGTAGCCGGCGGGGTTGATCACGATGCCCCGGTGGGCGGTACGGGCTTCCTGGACGGCGTCGATGAGCACGCCCTCGTGGTTGGACTGCCGGAAGTCGACGCGGAGGCCGAGCCCCTCGCCGGTGTCGTGGCAGAGCCGCTCGATCGTGTCGAGCGTGTCCGTGCCGTAGATCGCGGGCTCGCGCAGACCCAGGAGGTTGAGATTGGGCCCGTTGAGGACGAGTACGGGGGTGGCGGCGCGGGCGGGGGTTCCCATGGGCGTGGCTCCTCTTGTACGAACTGGTGGGCTCAGTACACCGGATCCGAGAGGACGCGTTGCGCCACGGCGAAGGCCGCGTTGGCCGCGGGTACGCCGCAATAGACCGCGGTCTGGAGGAGGACGGCCCCGATCTCCTCGGGCGTGAGGCCGTTGCGGCGGGCCGCCCGGACGTGTATGGCCAGCTCGTCCAGGTGGCCGTGGGCCACGAGCGCGGTGAGGGTGATCATGCTCCGCTCGCGCCGGGACAGGGTGGGGTCGGTCCAGATCTCGCCCCAGGCGTAGCGGGAGATGAAGTCCTGGAAGGGTGCCGTGAAGGCCGTCTGACCGGCCTGCGCGCGGTCGACGTGGGCGTCGCCGAGGACCTCGCGGCGGACCTCCATGCCCCGCTTCCCCGCGGCGCCGTCCATGAGGTGGCCGCGGAGCGCGGCGAGTACGGCCTCGGGGCGTTCGGCCGGTGCGAGGTGGGAGGCGCCGGGGATCTCGGTGAGCGCCGCGCCGGGGATCGCGTCCGCGATCTCCCGGGCGTGTGCGGGCGGGGTCGCCGGGTCCTCGCGTCCGGCGAGGACGAGCGTGGGCGCGGTGATCGCCGCGAGGCGGTCCCGCAGGTCGAAGGCGGCGAGGGCGTCGCAGCAGGCGGCGTACGCCTCGGGGTCGGCCCGGCGGTGGTCGGCCACGAGCTCCGGCACGGTGAAGCCGGGGGTGAACCAGCGGGCGTCGGCGCCCGCCGCCAGCGCGTCGAGCCCTTCGCGGCGCACGGTCGCCGCGCGCTCACGCCAGGGCGCGGAGCCGCCGAAGTGGGCGGAGGAGCAGACGACGGCGAGCCGTTCCACGCGGTCGGGGTGGTGGGCGGCGAGGTGCAGACCGATGGCGCCGCCGAGCGAGACGCCCGCGTAGGAGAAGCGGTCGGCGCCGAGCGCGTCGGCGAGGTCGAGGACGAGCCGGGCCAGGTCGGCGACGGTCGCTCCGGGGCCGATGAGGGAGGCCGGGGAGCCGCAGTGGCCGGGCAGGTCCCAGCGGACGACCCGGTGCGTGGCCGACAGTTCGGGCGCGACCGCGTCCCAGAGGGCGGTGGAGGTGCCGAGCGAGGGGCCGAGGATCAGGACGGGCGCGGTGGCCGGTCCTTCGGCGCGGTGGTGCAGCCCTGCGTACGGGGGCGGGGTGGTGGCGGTGGTCACGGTCGCTCCAGGGCACGGTCGGTGAGGGCTCCGGCGGAGCCGGTGTAGCGGGTGGGATCGGTCAGCTCGCGGAGTTCGACTCCCTTCAACTCGGGTACGTCGGCGAGCAGTTCACCCAGAGGTCGCGCCTCCGCGCGGGCGCGCCGGGCGAGTTCGGTGAGGAGTTCCTTCGCGCGGGCGCGGCCGACGAGCGGGGCGAGGGCGGCGGACAGCCGCTCGGAGACGATCAACCCGCCGGTCAGGCCGAGGTGGTGGCGCATCACGTCGGCATGGACCTGGAGCCCCTCGGCCAGTTCGGCGGCGTCCCGGGCCGCGCCGCCGACGAGCCGGAGCAGCTCGCGCAGCGGCTCCCACTCGGTGTGCCAGGCGCCGGCGGGCCGCTCGTCCTCGGCGACCAGGGAGCCGTACAGCGTGGCGGCGAGGTGCGGGGCGCGGCGGGCGGCCGCGGCGACGAGCGTGGCGCGCACGGGGTTCGCCTTGTGCGGCATGGCGGAGGAGCCGCCGCCCGCCCCTTCGGTGACCTCGCCGATCTCGGTGCGGGAGAGGGTGAGGACGTCGGCGGCGGTCTTGCCGAGCGCCCCGGCCGTGAGGGCGAGGGCACCGGCGAGGTCGGCGATCGGCGTGCGCAGGGTGTGCCAGGGCAGTACGGGCGCGGCAAGGCCGGTCTCCCGCGCGTAGGCGGCCACGAGCCGTTCGGCGCCCCCCTCCACGCCGTCGCCGTACGCGTCGAAGGCGGCCAAGGTCCCGGCGGCGCCGCCGAGTTGGGCGGGCAGGGAGTCCCGTACCGTACGGATCCGGTCGCGCGCGTCGAGCGCGAGCGCGCGCCAGCCGGCCGCCTTGAGGCCGAAGGTGGTGGGCACGGCGTGCTGGGTGAGGGTGCGGCCGGGCATGACCGTGTCCCGATGCGCGGAGGCGAGGGCGGCAAGGGCGCGCTCGGTACGGTCGAGGTCGCCGAGGATCAGGTCGAGCGTGCGCCGCGCGACCAGCATCGCCGCGGTGTCCAGGATGTCCTGGCTCGTCGCGCCCCGGTGGACGTACGCGCGCCACTCCCCCGGCACGGCGGCCGTCAGGTCGGCGACGAGCGGGATGACGGGGTTGCCCCCGGCCCGGGCGCGCAGGGCGATGTCCCGCGCGTCGAAGCGGGCCGGGTCCGCCGCGGCCGTGACGGCGTCGGCGGCTTCGGCCGGTGCCTGTCCGACGGCTGCCTGGGCGCGCGTGAGGGCCGCCTCCGCGTCGAGCAGCGCCCGCAGGAAGGCCGTGTCGCCGGTCGCGGCCTCGGCCGGGGAGCCCGCGCGCCCCGGGGCGAGGAGGCCCACGTCGGTGGCTGTTCCGGGGGCCATGGGGTCGGAGGTCATGCGGTCGGGGTCCATGGGGTCGGAGGTCATGTGAACTCCAGGAAGACCGTCTCGCCCTCGCCCTGGAGCCGTATGTCGAAGCGGTACGTCCGGGGCGCCGCCCGCTCGTCGGCCCTGGCCAGCAGCGTGGCCCTGCGCGCGGCGGGCAGCGCGTCGAGCAGCGGGTCGGCGCCGTCCCCCAGATACGCCCGGGTGAAGAGGTGGTGGAGCAGCCCGCGCGCGAAGACGCAGACGCTGATGTACGGCAGGCCCACGTTGCCCGGGGGCAGCGTGGCGAGCGCGTAGTGGCCGTCGGCGTCGGTAGGGACGCGCCCGAAGCCGGTGAAGTCGGTTGGGCTGCGCCCGAGATGGCCGCCGGTGACGGGGTCGCGTCGGAGCGATCCGGGCGCGCCCGTGAGGGAGCCGTCGGGGGCGGCCTGCCAGAAGTCGAGGAGCGCGTCGGGGACCGGCGCGCCCTCGCCGTCGTACACGTGGCCGTGCAGGACGATCCGGTCCGGGTGGCCCTCGGGGGCGATCCGGTCGCCGTCGGGGAAGGGCAGGGCGTAGCCGTAGAACGGGCCGACGGTGTGGGAGGGGGTCGGGAGCGGCGTCATGGCGGTCAGCGTCCTTCCTCGATCCAGGTGGCGGAGGGTCCGTCGAGGACGATGTCCCAGGCGTAGCCGAGGGAGAACTCGGGTCGGGACAGGGCGTGTTCGTAGCGGGCGACGAGCCGTTCGCGGGCCGCAGGGTCGGTGACCGAGCGGAGGATCGGGTCGTGGGCGAAGAGCGGGTCGCCAGGGAAGTACATCTGCGTCACGAGCCGTTGGGTGAAGGCCGTGCCGAAGACGGAGAAGTGGATGTGGGCCGGGCGCCAGGCGTTGGTGTGGTTGCGCCACGGATAGGCGCCGGGCTTGACGGTGGTGAAGGTGTAGCGGCCGTCGTCGTCGGTGAGGGTGCGGCCGACGCCGGTGAAGTTCGGGTCGAGCGGCGCCGGGTGCTGGTCGCGCAGATGGGCGTACCGGCCGGAGGCGTTGGCCTGCCACAGCTCGATGAGCTGGCCGCGCACCGGGCGGCCCGCCCGGTCGAGGAGGCGTCCGGAGACGGTGATGCGCTCGCCGAGGGGCTCGCCCGCGTGCTGCCGGGTGAGGTCGTTGTCGATCTCGGTGATGTCGGTGGGGCCGAAGACGGGTCCGGCGAGTTCCACCGTCTCCGGGTCTCCGCCGTTCACGGCGACGAGCGGCTGGTGGGGGTGGCGGAGCAGTGAGCTGCGGTACGGGGCGTAGTCGCGGGCCGGGTGGCTGCGCGGCGCCGCCCCGGCGGCCAGCTCCTTGTCGTACGCGGCCTGGTGCCGGCTGATCTCGGTGTCGATGTCCGACTGGGTGAGGGCCATGGGGGCTCCGGGGACGTGGGTCAGTGGGCGGGGGCGTCGAGCGGGCGGACCTCAGGAGCGCTGAGCCCGGGGGCGCTGAGCCCTGGAACGCTGAGCCCGGGGGCGAGGCGGACCGGCGCGGCGGTCCTGGCGAGGACGTCGGCGGGGTCGACGCCGGGGGCGGTCTCGGTGAGCACGAGGCCGTCGTCGGTGACGTCGAGGACGGCGAGGTCGGTGACGATGCGGTCGACGCAGCCCCGGCCGGTCAGCGGCAGGGTGCACTCCTCGACGATCTTCGGGGTGCCGTCCTTGGCGGTGTGGGTCATGACGACGATGACGGTCCTGGCGCCGTGGACGAGGTCCATGGCGCCGCCGATGCCGGTGACGAGCTTGCCCGGTACGGCCCAGTTGGCGAGGTCGCCGCGGGCGGAGACCTGCATGGCGCCGAGGACGGCGACGTCGATGTGGCCGCCGCGGATCATCCCGAAGGAGAGCGCGGAGTCGAAGAAGGAGGCGCCGGGCAGGACGGTGACCGTCTCCTTGCTCGCGTTGATGAGGTCGGGGTCGACCTCGTCCTCGGTGGGGAACGGTCCTGTACCGAGGATGCCGTTCTCGGATTCGAGGACCACCTCGACCCCTTCGGGGAGGTGGTTGGGGATCAGCGTCGGAAGTCCGATGCCCAGGTTGACGTACTGACCGTCCGTCAGCTCGCGCGCGGCGCGGGCGGCCATCTGCTCGCGGGTCCAGCCCGTCACCGGCCTCATCGCGTGGTCCTCTTCTCTATCCCCTTGTGCGCGGCCTGTTCGGGTGTCAGAGCCACGACCCGCTGGACGAAGACGCCGGGGAGGTGGACGGCGTCGGGATCGATGTCGCCGGGTTCCACCAGCTCCTCGACCTCGGCGATCGCGACCTTCCCGGCCATCGCCGCGAGGGGGTTGAAGTTCCGGGCCGCCTTGTTGAAGACCAGGTTCCCGTGGCGGTCGCCGCGCGCGGCGCGGACGAGGGCGAAGTCGGTACGGATGCCGTGCTCCAGGACGTACGCGCGGCCGTCGAACTCCCGTACCTCCTTGGGAGGCGAGGCGAGGGCGACGCCGCCGTCGCCGTCGTAGCGCCAGGGCAGTCCGCCGTCGGCGACCTGGGTGCCGACGCCGGCCGGGGTGTAGAAGGCGGGGATGCCACAGCCCCCGGCCCGCAGCCGCTCGGCGAGCGTCCCCTGCGGGATCAGTTCGACCTCCAGCTCGCCGGCCAGGTACTGCCGGGCGAACTCCTTGTTGGCGCCGATGTACGAGCCGGTGACGCGCGCGATCCGCCCGGCGGCGAGCAGGACGGCGAGGCCGGTGTCCAGGGCGCCGCAGTTGTTCGACACGACCCGCAGGCCGCCGACGCCACGCCGGTGGATCGCGTCGATCAGGACGTTCGGCACACCGCTGAGACCGAAGCCGCCCACGGCGAGCGACACCCCTTCCCCGACGTCGGCCACCGCCTCGGCGGCGCCGGCGACCACCTTGTCCATTGCGAGCCTCCCATTTAGTCAGTGCACTGAGTATCTGGTGAGGCTCCGGTGGGCGTCAAGAGCGCGCCGGGATGGGCCGGGGCGGTCGGCGTGTGCGCGTATCGTTCCGTACACCGACGAATTCGTACCGGAGACGGACACGGGAGGCCGACGATGACCGCGGTGGATCTGACCACCCATCCCGGGCACCTGGCCCGACGGCTCCAGCAGGCGCACCACCTGCTGTGGACGACGATGGTCTCGGAGGAGATCACCTCCCCGCAGTTCGGCGTGCTCAACGCGCTGACCGCCGAGCCCGGACTCGACCAGCGGACCGTGGGCGAGCGGGTGGGCCTCGACCGCTCGACCATCGCCGAAGTCGTCAGTCGGCTCACCCGCCGGGGGCTGCTCGACAAGGTGCGGGATCCTGAGGACGGCCGCCGCTTCCTCCTGCGGCTGACCGAGGACGGCGAACGGACGCACCGCAGGCTGACGGTACGGACGGCACGGATGAACCAGGTGTTCCTCGCCCCGCTCTCCGCCGGGGAACAGGCTCAGTTCATGAGCCTGCTGCTGCGCGTGTCGGACGCGGCGGAGCGCCTGCGGGACCCGGCGGAGCCGGTCGCGTCCTGAGCGGCCGGTCGGGGGCAGCTCTCTGCGAGACTTCTGGCATGGCACGCGATGACGCGACAGCGGTGACGATGGCCTCCTTCTTCGATCCGGAGCCGGAGAGGTGGGGGCTGCGTGGCGACCCCCATGTCTGGCGGGCCCTTCGCGACGAGCTGTCCGGTACGGACGTACCGGCTTCGCTCGGTGAAGCGGTCGAACTCCTGCGGGTGACGTTCAGCGAGCTCGTGGGGGTCGACCTCGCCGGTGACCCGGCGTCGTCCGTGTACCGGAAGTCGTTCGCACACGGCGGCATGTCCAGCGGCATGGTCTCGCTCGACACATGGCGAGAGAGCTTGATGCCCCTGCTCGCGTCGCGTGTGAGGACGCTGATGACGTCCTCCTGATCACAGCCGGTCCTCGTCGGTCCTCGGCGGCGCTCAGACCTCCGGTACACGGGCGAAGCGCCCCGCCGTGCGCAGGTCGTCCTCGATGCGGGCGACCGCCGCGCGCAGCTCGGGCAGGACCTCGCCGACGCACTCCTCGACGGTACGGCGGCTGCTGTGCATGGCCACGTTGACGGCGGCCACGACGGCCCCCGTACGGTCGCGCACGGGCGCGGCGATCGAGCGGAGCCCCTGTTCCAGTTCCTCGTCGACGAGGGCGTACCCCTGCTCGCGTACCCGTTCCAGTACGGCGGCGAGTTCCGGGCCCGACGTGACGGTGTGCGGGGTGAGGGCGCGCGGCTCGATGTCCGCGAGCCAGGCGGCGCGGCTCTCCGGCGGAAGGTCGGCGAGCATGACGCGGCCGAGCGAGGTGGCGTGCGCGGGGAACCGGGTGCCGACGGTGATGTGGACGCTCATGATCCGGCGGGTGGCGACCCGGGCGGTGTAGCGGACGTCGTGGCCGGCGAGGACCGCGAGGGACGCGGAGTCGTGGACGCGCCGGGAGAGTTCGGCCAGGTGCGGCGCGGCGATCTGCGGGAGCGGCAGCCGGGAGAGGCACGGGAAGCCGAGCGCGAGCACCCGGGGGGTGAGCCGGAAGAGCCGCCCCTCGACGGTGACGTACCCGAGGTGCTCCAGGGTGATCAGCGCCCGCCGCGCGGTGGCGCGCGCGAGCCCGGTGGCCTCGGCGACGGCGCTCAGGGGCAGCGCGGCCCGGCCCTCCCCGAACGCGGTGAGCACGGTCAGTCCGCGGGCGAGCGACTCGACGAACCCCCGGCCGAGCTCCTGTTTCGAGGCGTGGGTCCAGTCGGCGAGGCCGACGGCGGGGTGTGTGGGTGGCGCTTCGGGCGTCCGGCGCCGCTCGCGGGTCTCACGCGCCTCACGCGCCAGCAGCTCCTCCCACGCGGTCGTCGCGGCGCGCAGGCGCGGCAGGAGCGCCTCGCGGAGGGAGTCGGCGCTGTGCCGGCTGGTGTGGCTGACCACGCTGGCGACACAGGCGACGGCGCCGTCGGCGTCCCGTACGGGAAGGGCGAGGGCGACCAGGCCGGGTTCGATGAACTGGTCGTCCAGGGCCCAGCCGCGCTCGGCGGCCCGGGCCACGCGCGCGGCGAACTCCGCCTCGTCCGGCCCCTCGTGGTGCGGCCCGTCATGGTGCGGCCCCGTGTCGGCGGGCGCGGCGGGGAACCCGGTGTCGTGGGGGTCGGCGGCCCGGCGCGCCCGCCAGTGCTCCCACTCCGCCGCCGTCCAGTCGGCGGCGAACAGCGCCCCCGGAGCGGTCCGTTCGGCCGGCAGCGGATCGCCGATCCGGAAGCTGAGGGACATCGCGCGCCGCCGGGTCGCCTGATGGACGAAGCGGATGCCGTCGCCGTCGGCGACCGCGAGCGAGACCGACTCGTCCAGCTCGTCCGCGAGCGCGTCCGCGGGCCCGCCGAGAACCCCTGGAATCCCGAGAGCGCCCAGATAGGCGTTGCCCAGCTCCATCAGGCGCGGGGCGAGGAAGACGTCACGGCCGTCGAGACGTACGTATCCCATGCGGGCGAGCGTGCCCGTGATCCGGTCGACCGTGGACCGGGCCAGGCCGGTGGTGCGCTCCAGCTCGCTCAGGCTGAGGACCCCGTCGGCGTCGGTGAGCCGGCGCAGCAGCATGAGCCCGCGTGTCAGGGGCGCGACGGCCTCGGGCGGCGCGTTCTCGATCGGTGGCATGGACTCTCCCTGACGGATCGAACCGACGGGTCTTGCCGACCGATCCCGCCGTTGACAGCCCGGCACGGCGGGCGCACACTCACCCCACTCTGAGGTGAAGTTTTCTTCACTATACGAACATGGAGGCCAGATGCACACCACCGTCGGCATCGTCGGCGGCGGCCCCGCCGGGCTGCTGCTCGCGCGCCTGCTGCACCGCGCGGGTATCGACAGCGTGGTCCTGGAGTCCCGCGACCGCGCCTACGTCGAGCGGCGGCAGCGCGCCGGGATCCTGGAGCAGGCGACGGTCGACGCGCTCCGCGCCGCGGGTGCCGGTGCCCGCCTCGACGCCGAGGGGATCCCCCACGACGGCATCGAGCTGCGCTTCGGCGGCCGGGCCCACCGGGTCGACTTCCCCGTGCTCACCGACGGCCGCCGGGTCTGGGTCTACGCCCAGACCGAGGTGGTGAAGGATCTGATCGCTCTTCAACTCGCCGACGGCGGCCCGCTGTTGTTCGGGGCGGAGGTGCGCGCGGTCGAGGGTGTGGACACGGACCGCCCGGTGATCCGGTACGTGCACGAGGGCCGCGAGCAGACCCTGACCTGTGACTACGTGGTCGGCTGCGACGGCTTCCACGGGGTCGCGCGGACGGCGGTCCCGGAGCGTGAGCGGACGACGTACGAGCGGACGTACCCGTACTCCTGGCTCGGCATCCTCGCCGAAGCGCCGCCGGTGTACGAGGAGTTGATCTACGCCCACTCCGAGCGGGGCTTCGCGCTGGCAAGCATGCGCTCCCCGGCCGTGAGCCGGCTCTACCTCCAGGTGGAGAACGGCACCGACCCGGCGGACTGGTCCGACGAGCGGATCTGGGACGAGCTCGACGCGCGCTTCGCGCTCGCGGACGCGCCCGGGTGGCGGCTGAAGCGCGGCCCGATCACGCAGAAGTCGGTGCTGCCGATGCGGAGTTCGGTGACGGAGCCGATGCGGTACGGCCGGCTCTTCCTCGCCGGGGACGCGGCGCACATCGTGCCGCCGACCGGCGCGAAGGGGCTCAACCTCGCCGCCGCCGACGTGATCGTCCTGGCGCGGGCCTTCGCGCGGCGGGCGGCCACGGGCTCGACGGAGCTGCTCGACGCGTACTCCGACACGTGCCTGCGCCGGGTCTGGCGCGCCGAGCACTTCTCGTACTTCATGACGACGACGCTGCACACCGACCCCGAGCAGTCCGGCTTCGACACCCGGCTCCAGCTCTCCCAGCTGGACCGGATCGCGAGTTCGCGGCACGCGGCGGCCGAACTGGCCCAGAACTACGTGGGGTTGCCCATCGACAGGCCGTAGGCCGCCCTCCGCAGCGCGGAGGCGTAGACCTCGTCGGGGTCGAGCCTGCGCAGCTCCTCGGCGATCAGCTCGGCGGTCGTACGGACCTTCAGGGCGAGGACCCGGCTCGGCTGGCCGGGGATGGACAGCCGTCCGACCGGGCCCTCGGGCCGGTCGATGCGGATCTCGCCGTCAGGGGTGCCGAGGCGTACGGCGGTGACCACGGGTCCGTCCGTGGCGACCCGCTCGACCGGGACGCGTAGCCGGTCCTCGAACCAGCGGGCCAGGAGTTCGGCGCTCGGGTTGTCCGGCTCGCTCTCCACGGCGGCCGAGACGATCGTCGCCCGGGCCTGGTCGAGGGCGGCGGCGAGCATCGAGCGCCACGGGGTGAGCCGGGTCCAGGCGAGGTCGGTGTCACCGGGGGCGTAGGAGGCGGCGCGGACGTCGAGCGCGGCGAGCGGGTCCTCGACGGCGTACGCGTCTGTGATCCGGCGCTGGGCGAGCGAGCCGAGCGGGTCCGTGGACGGCACCTCGGGCGCGTCGACCGGCCACCAGACGACGACGGGGGCGTCGGGGAGCAGCAGCGGGAGGACCACGGAGTCGGCCCGGGCGCCGAGTTCGCCGTGCATCCGGAGCAGGACGGTCTCCCCCGACCCGGCGTCGCTGCCCACGCGGACCTCCGCGTCGAGGCGGGCCTCGTGGCGCCGCCGGGGCGAGCGGTCGTGGCGCTTGATGACGACGAGCGTGCGGGACGGGTGCTCCCGGGAGGCGTCGGTGGCGGCCTTCAGCGAGTCGTAGGCGTTCTCCTCGTCGGTGACGATGACAAGGGTGAGCACCATGCCGACGGCGGGGGTGCCGACGGCCCTGCGGCCTTCGATGATCGCCTTGTTGATCTTGCTGGATGTGGTGTCCGTGAGATCGATCTTCATGGCCCGCGCCCGTTCCCTCCGTCGCGCTGCGATCACCCTGACCTGCCCCACGAGCCTACGCGGGCGGCGACGTTCCCGCTGGCGCGGCGGGCTCCCGCAGGCCGCACAGCAGCAGCCGGCCCAGGGCGGGCAGGGCGATCAGCGGGGCGAGGGCGGTGCCCAGTGAGGTGGCGTCGGCGAGCGCTCCGACGAACGGGGTCGCGATGCCGCCGACGCTGACGGTCAGGCCCAGCGTCACCCCGCTCGCCGTGCCGACGCGCCCGGGCAGGTAGTCCTGCCCGAGGGTGACGTGCAGGGAGAAGGGCACGTACAGGCCGACCGAGGTCAGCGCGACGAAGACGTACAGGAGCGGGCCGGGGACGAGGACCACGCCGGCCACGGCGAGGACGCTCAGGGTGTAGGACCACCGGACGACGGTCACGCGGGGATGGCGGGTGGCCAGCTTCCCGCCGGCCACGGTGCCGACCGCGCCGCCGAGGTAGAGCACGAACAGCGCGGCCGTACCGGCGAGTTCGCCGCCGCCCGTGCGCTGGCGGGCGTATAGGGAGAGGAAGGCGCTCAGTCCGACGAAGACGATCGAGCGGCAGACGACGGCCCCGGACAGGCGCGCGAACGAGGCCCAGTCGTTCCGGCCGACGGTCGTCCCGGCGGCGTCGGTCGGTGTCCCGGCGTTCGGCTCGTCCATCGCCCGCAGCGCGGCCGCGCACAGCGCGGCGCCCGCGAGGGCCGGGACGACGAGCAGTGGGGTGGCGGCCAGGCCGCCGGCGGCGCCGACGACGGCGACCAGGACGGGGGCGGTGGCGAAGCCGAGGTTGCCGCCGAGGGAGAACCAGCCCATCCCGGTGTGGCTGCCCCGGCTCGCACGGCGTGCGACCCGCGCCGCCTCGGGGTGGTAGGCGGCGACGCCGATTCCGGACACGGCGACCGCGGCCAGAGTGACCGCGTACGAGTCGATGACGCCGCTCAGGGCGACCCCCGCGCCGGCGAGCAGGGCGCTCACCGGCAGCAGCCAGGGCAGCGGCCGCCGGTCGGTGAGCGCTCCGAACAGCGGCTGCACCACCGACGAGAGCAGCGAGGCGGCGAGGACGACGGCCGAGGCGGCGGCGTAGCCGTAGGCGCGCTCGGCTACGAAGTACGGCACCAGGGCCGCGACGGCTCCCTGGTAGACGTCCACGCAGGCGTGTCCCCAGGACAGCAGGGTGAGGGGTCGATGAGGAGGTGAGCTGATGGTGTTCGTGTTCGTCTTCGTCGGCACCCTTCGATCCTTGCGAGGCGGCGGGTGTCGCGCTTTCGATAATCTGCCTACTTGTGTCGAACTTCCGCCGATCCCGACGTCCCGCCCCCGACCGGTCCGTCCGCCACACCCCGCAGGCCCCGACCCGTGCCCAGCTCCTCACGGCGGGCGAGCGCATCGACGCCCACCGGCACGACGAGCACCAGATCGTCTACGCGGGCTCGGGCGTGCTGGCCGTCACCACCGACGCCGGTACGTGGTTCGCGCCCGGCACCCGCGCCATCTGGGTCCCGGCCGGCACCGTCCACGCCCACCGGGCGCACGGACGCCTCGATCTGCACCTGATCGGGCTGCCCGCCGACGACAACCCGCTCGGCCTGGACACCCCCACCGTGCTCGCCGTCGGTCCCCTGATGCGCGAGCTGATCCTCGCGTACACCCGCTCGCCCGAGGACACCGGACCCGAGCGCGGCCGGCTCCTCGCGGTCCTGCGCGACGAGCTGCGGAGCTCGCCCCAGCAGCCCCTGCGGCTGCCGGCGCCGACCGATCCCCGCCTCGTCGCCGTCTGCGCGATCCTCCGCGCCGACCCGGCCGACCCCCGGACGCTCGCCGAGCTGGGCGCGGCGGCCGGGGCGGGCGAACGGACCCTCAGCCGGCTCTTCCGCTCGGACCTCGGCATGACGTTCCCTCAGTGGCGCACCCAGGCCCGGCTCTACCACGCGCTACGGCTCCTCGCGGACGGCGTCCCGGTCACCACCGTCGCCCACCGCTGCGGCTGGTCGTCCCCCAGCGCCTTCATCGAGGTCTTCCGCCACGCCTTCGGCTACACCCCGGGCGCACACCGTCACGAGCGGGGCCTGCCGGACGCGCTGGCATCCGGGGCCTCTGCCGGGAGATCATCCAGGTCATGACCACAGAAACGATCGACGCCGCAGCCTCGGGCACCTGGACCCTCGGAGACCTCACGGTCCACCGGATCGGCTTCGGCGCGATGCGCCTGCCGCAGACGGGCGAGGCCCTCGTCGAGAACGCCGTGAGCCGCGACCGTGACCAGGCCGTCGCCGTCCTGCGCCGGGCGGTCGAGCTGGGCGTGAACCACATCGACACCGCCGCGTTCTACTTCTCTCCCCTGCGCTCGGCCAACGAGCTGATCAACCGCGCCCTCGCCCCCTACGGGGACGACCTGGTCATCGCCACCAAGGTCGGTCCTGGCCGCGACCCGTCCGGCCGCTGGGTGCCGCACGCGACGGCGGGGCAGCTGCGCGGGCAGGTCGAGGAGAACCTGCGCCAGCTCGGCCGCGACCACCTCGACCTCGTCAATCTGCGTGTCCTCGGCACCGACTCGGTAGCCGAGCGCTTCGGCGCGCTGGCCGAGCTCCGCGAGGCGGGTCTCATCCGCCACCTGGGCCTCTCCAACGTCCATCCGCACCAGCTGGCGGAGGCCCGAGCGATCGCTCCGGTGGTCTGCGTGCAGAACCGGTACGGGATCGGGGTCCGGCCCGACCACGACGCCTTCGTCCGCGAGTGCGGCGAGCAGGGCATCGCGTACGTGCCCTTCTACGCCATCGCCGGCACGGGCGGCGAGAGCGGTGCGAGCGGTGGCGCCGACGACGAGGTGCTCGCCGTGGCACGGGCGCACGGGGCGAGCCCGGCCCAGGTCCGGCTCGCGTGGACGCTGCACCGGGGCCCGCACGTGCTCGCCATCCCCGGCACCGGCGACCCTGACCATCTGGCCGCCAACGTCGCGGCGGGCGCGCTGCGCCTCACCGAGGACGAACTGGCCTCTCTGGACGCCCTGCACGCGCGCGGCGCGTAGGAAGCACCGGCAGCACCGGCCCGGCGGGGCACGGAGGTCACGCGCGTCCGGCGGCCTTCTGGCTGCGGCGGGACAGGGAGTCGACGACCACGGCGGCCAGCAGGACCGCTCCGGTGATCATGAACTGGACGGCGTTGCTGACGCCCATGATGTTCATGCCGGACTGGATCGAGCCGATCACCAGCGCGCCGAGCAGGGCGGACCAGACCGAGCCGCGGCCGCCGAAGAGGCTGGTGCCGCCGATGACGGCGGCGGCGATGACGTTCATCAGCAGGTTTCCGCCGCCGGACGTCTGGCTCGCGGACTGGATCTGACCGGCCAGGAAGAGGCCGCCGACGGCCGCCATGGTGCCGGCGATGGAGAAGACGGACATCCGGATGAACGGCACGCTGATGCCAGCCCTTCGGGCGCCCTCGATGTTGCCGCCGACGGCGAAGATCTGCCGCCCGTACGAGGTGCGGCGCAGCACGAAGTCGACGATGACCAGGACGATCAGGAAGACCAGGAGCGCCAGCGGCAGCCCCTGGTACTGGTTGAGGATGTACGCGGCGACGAAGGCGATCGCGGCGATGACGACCGTACGGATCACGATCTCGGCGATCGGCCGGAACGGCACCCTGGCGCGCTGGCGCCGCCGGGCGTCGAGGAGCGAGGCGGCCAGGAAGAGCCCCACGCCGACGGCCGCCGTGATGTAGGCGGCTGCCGGGCTGTGGAAGATCGTCGAGTACAGCTCCGAGACGATGCTCTCGCTCGGGATGTTGACCGTGCCGCTGGTACCGAGCACCTGCAGCATGAGTCCGTTCCAGGCGAGGTTGCCCGCCAGGGTGACGACGAACGCGGGCACGCCGACCTTGGCGAAGAAGAAGCCCTGGATGAGTCCGACGGCGGCTCCGCCGGCGATGGCGACCAGCAGGGCCAGCCACTCGTTCATGCCGTTCAGCACGTTGAGCACGGCGAAGATCGCGGCGCACAGGCCGCTGACGGAGCCGACGGAGAGGTCGATCTCGCCGAGCAGCAGGACGAAGACGATGCCGATCGCGATCATCCCCGTGCCGACGATCTGCTGGCTGAGGTCGGAGAGGTTCTGCGCGGAGAGGAACGCGCTGTCCAGCGTGCCGAAGACCGTCCAGATGATGATCACGGCGATGACGACGGGCAGCGAGCCCAGTTCGCCGCTGCGCAGCTTCCGCCCGAACTCCCCGATGTACCCCTTGAAACCCTCCTCCCGGACGATCAGCCGGGTGTCGACGGCCGGGACGGCGTCATGCGCCGGCTCCTGGCCGACGCCGTCTCCGTCGCCGGGTCCGGAGAAGGGGTCGGAGGGGTCGTGGCGGCCTCGGTCGCGCCTCATCGCTCCTCCTCGCCCCGCTTGCGGGCCTGGCGGCGCGTGACCGCGCTGTCGCTGGCCCCGGTGATGGCGGAGATGATCTCCTCGGTGGTCGTGGAGCGCTTGTCGAAGAAGCCGTTGTTCCGGCCGAGGCGCAGCACTGCGATGCGGTCGGCGACCGCCATCACGTCCACCATGTTGTGGCTGATCAGGATGGTGCCCAGGCGCTGTTCCCGGAGCCGTTCGACGAGGTCGAGGACCTCGGCGGTCTGCTCCACGCCGAGCGCGGCGGTCGGCTCGTCCAGGATGACGACCTTCGGGTCGCCGATCAGGGAGCGGGCGATCGCCACGGTCTGGCGCTGGCCGCCGGAGAGGGAGGCGACGGGGATGCGGACGCTGGGGATGCGGATGGAGAGGGTGTCGAGCAGCTGGCGCGAGCGCCGCTCCATGCCGACCTCGTCGAGCACGCCCCAGCGCTTCATCTCGCGGCCGAGGAAGAGGTTGCCGACGACGTCCAGGTTGTCGCAGAGCGCCAGGTCCTGGTAGACGGTGGCGATGCCGAGGTTCTGGGCGTCGTGCGGCCGATGGACGGTGACCGGGCGGCCCTCCCAGGTGATCACGCCCTCGTCCGGCGGGTTGACCCCGGCGATCGCCTTGACGGCGGTCGACTTGCCGGCGCCGTTGTCGCCGACGAGCGCGACGACCTCACCGGCGTGGACCTCCAGGTCGAAGTCCGACAGCGCCTGCACGGCGCCGAACCGCTTGGAGATCCCCCGCAGACTGAGCACAGGTGTTTCGGGCATTGGTCAACCGCCTCCTACCCGGCCCCCGTCGCGTCGCTGCCGCTACGGCTACTCCAGACCGGCTTCCTTGCAGGCGGCCTCGTAGGTGGGTGTGCAGATCTCGTCGACCGTGTACAGACCGTCCTTGACGACCGTGTCACCGATGTTGTCCTTGTCGACCACGATCGGGGTCAGCAGATTGGCCGGGACCTTCTGGCCGCTGCCGCTGGTGACCGTGAGGGGCACCAGGTCCTTCGAGAGCTCCTTGCCCTCGGCGAGATCGACGGCCATGGTCGCGGCGATGTCCGCCTCCGGCTTGTACGGCTTCATGATCGTGATGGTCTGGGTGCCGAGCAGGATCCGCTGGATGGCGTCGAGTTGAGCGTCCTGACCGGTCAACGGCACGTTGATACCCGCCGACTTGAGGGCGGTGGCGATACCGGCGGCGAGACCGTCGTTGGCCGAGTACACGCCGACGATGTTGTCCTTGCCCAGTGCGCTGATGGCACCCGACATCTGCTGGTTGGCGTTGTTCGGGTCCCAGTTGGGGGTGTCGTACTCCTTGCCGATCTTCACCTTGCCGTCGAGGACGGAGTGCGCACCGGCCTTGAACTCGGCCGCGTTGGGGTCGGTGGGCGAGCCGTTGTGCATGACGATCTGGCCGCTCTCGGCCTTGTCACCGAGCGCGTCGAGCAGCGCCTTCCCCTGCAACTCGCCGACCTTGCGGTTGTCGTACGAGACGTAGGCGTCGACGGGGCCCTGCGCGAGGCGGTCGTACGCGACGACCTTCACGCCCGCGTCATTGGCCTTCTGCACGGAGGACTGGATGGACTTGGAGTCCACCGCGTCCAGGATCAGCACCTGGTTGCCCTTGGTGAGCGCGGTGTTGACCTGCTGTTGCTGGGTGGTGGCGCTCTCGGCCGCGTTGTAGTAGTCGATCTGCGCGTCGGGCGCGAGTTCCTTGATCTTCTGCTCGATGTACGGCCGGTCGAACTTCTCGTAGCGCGTGGTCTTGCTCTCGGGGAGCAGCAGGCCGATCTTCACCTCGCCCTGCTTGGCGGTGGCCGTGCCCGGCTGGGCCGCGCCGCTCATCGAGACCGCGCCCAGGGACAGGGCCGCGGCTCCGGCCAGGGCGATCGCGCCACGCAATGTGCGGGTCATGGGGGGCTCCTTCCGTACGCCCCCTTCCCCTTTCCGCGTGAGCGCGGGAGACGAGGGGGTGCACATGTGGCCTTAATACGACATTAGCCGCAACTCCATGACCGGCAAGCGGGTGAACGGCCCTGGCCGGGGGGCCCGGCGTTTACGCAGTTCAGGCGACCGCTCTCCGGGCCGCGGGGGCGGGCAGTTGCGCGGCGACGATCGCCGCGAGGCAGAGCCCGAACCCGAGGAGCTGGACCGGGCCCAGGGTCTGGCCGAGCAGAGCGGCGCCGAGCACGGCGGCGACCAGCGGCGAGAGCAGGACGAGCACCGCGACGGAGGTGACGGGGAGCGCGCCGACCCCGCGGAACCACAGCACGAAGGCGAACAGGCCGCCGACCAGGCCGAGCCAGAGGTAGCCGACGGCGGCGCGCCCGTCGATCGCCGGCGGCGCGCCCTCGACGAGGAGGGTGAGCGGCAGCAGGAACAGTCCGCCCGCCGTGAGTTGCCAGCCGGCGAACGCGGTGGGGCCCACCCCAGCGGGACGCCCCCAGCGCTTGGTGAGCGTCACTCCGAGCGCCATCGTGACCGCGCTGCCGAGGCCGGCGAGGATCCCGACGAGGTCGAACGAGGCGCTCGGCCCGATCACGACCAGGCCGACGCCGGCCACGCCGACCAGACCCCAGACCAGGCGCCGGACCGAGAACCGCTCACGGAGGACCGCCACGGCCAGGACGGCGACGGCGAGCGGCTGGGCCGCCACGAGGGTGGCCGCCACGCCTCCGGGGAGGCGTTCGGCGGCGACGGTCAGCAGCGGGAAGAGCAGCCCGATGTTCAGGACGCCGAGCACGGCGGCCTTGCCCCACCACGCGCCGCGCGGCAGGGCCCGGCCGATCGCGAGGGCGATGAGCCCGGCGGGCAACGCCCGCAGGAGCCCCGCGAAGAGGGGGTGCGCGGGCGGGAGGAGTTCGGTGGTGACGACGTAGAAGGTGCCCCAGGAGACGGGCGCGAGCGCCGTCACGAGGGTGCGGGACAGGACTGCCGGACTTGTCATGCTCGCAGTCTCAGGCGACGGTGATCGATGAGTCCAACACATGCTTGTCACGCCATCCATCGTGATTCACGATGGATCGATGGACCTCCAGCAGATGCGGTACGTCGTCGCCGTCGCCGAGACGAACAGCTTCACCCGGGCCGCCGAACGGTGCCTGGTCGTCCAGTCCGCCCTCAGCCATCAGATCGCCCGCCTCGAACGGGAGCTGGGCGCGCGGCTCTTCGACCGGACGAGCCGCCGGGTGCGGCTGACCCCGGCCGGAGCGGCGTTCCTGCCGGCCGCCCGGCAGTGCCTGGAGGCCGCCGAGCGGGCGTCGGCCGAGGTCGCCGCCGCCGTGGGAGAGGTACGGGGACGGCTCGCCGTGGGGCTGATCCCCACCGTCGCGGCGGTCGACGTGCCCGGGGCGCTGCGCACGTTCCGCGGGCGGTATCCGCGGGTGCGGATCGGTCTGCGGGTGGGTGCGAGCGAGGAGCTCGCCGAGCAGGTCCGGGAGGGCGCCCTGGACGTGGCGTTCCTGGGCCTGCCCACGGCTGCGGACCCACCGCGCGGTGTGGCCTCGCACGTGCTCGCCCACGACCGGCTGGTCGCCGTGGTCGCCCCGGACCACCCCCTCGCGGGCGAAGCGGCGGTGGACCTGCGCAGGCTCTCCTCGGAGGTCTTCGTGGACCTGCCGGCCGGGACGGCCGGACGCGTCCAGTCCGACCTGGCCTTCGCGGCCGCCGGGCTCACCCGAGACGTGGCCTTCGAGGTGACGACGGCGGACCTCTTCATGGCCCGCCTGGTCGGCCAGGGCCTGGCGATCGCCCTGCTCCCCTCTCTCTACGTGCACCAGCTCACCGGTGTCACCACGATCGAGGTGACGGACGCGCCGACCCGCGTCGAGTACGCCGTGTGGAACGCGGCGGGGCGCACCCCGGCGGCGACGGCCTTCCTCTCCGCCCTGGGACTCGATGGACTCGGCCTCGATCCGAGCCCGGTCGAACGGGACGCGGGCGAACCGGTCAGGAATCGAGAAGCGCCGTCCCCTGGCCGCCCGTAGCGTGGCTGGCGTGCGGGTCGGTGGACCGGCATCCGTACGACACAGAGCGGGTCCCGGGGACCCACGACTTCAGGAGCGATCATGACCGGCACCCCCACCCAGGGCATCAAGACCGTGCTGCACCCCGTCACCGACCTGCCGAAGGCCACCGAGGTGTACGCCGCGCTGCTCGGCATCCGTCCGCAGACCGAGAGCGAGTACTACGTCGGCTTCGACGTCGAGGGCCAGCACATCGGGCTCGTACCGAGCGGCGGCCCGCAGGGCATGACGTCGCCGGTCGCCTACTGGCACGTGCCGGACATCGAGGCGAAGCTCGCCGAGGTCACGGCCGCCGGCGCGACCGTGCGGGACTCGGCCAAGGACGTGGGCGGCGGCCGTCTCGTGGCCACGTTCACGGACTCCGACGGCAATGTGCTCGGGCTCGTCCAGGACCGGTGAGCCGGCGCGACGCGCCGGTGGACCGTTGCCTCCGGCCGTTCCGGAGACGTAGGACCGGGATGTGACGTAGAACCGGATGCAGAGACGGAAAGACGGTGGCCGCGTTCCCGCGGCCCCGGCCCACGGACGGAGAGACACGATCAGCATGGCCACGAGGAAGGGCGCACAGCCGCCCGCGCCGCACGGTGCCGACAGCCACGATGTGATCCGCGTGCACGGAGCACGCGAGAACAACCTCAAGGACGTCAGCATCGAGATCCCGAAGCGCCGGCTGACGGTGTTCACCGGAGTCTCCGGTTCGGGCAAGAGCTCGCTGGTGTTCAACACGATCGCGGCGGAGTCGCAGCGGCTGATCAACGAGACGTACAGCACCTTCGTCCAGGGCTTCATGCCGACCCTCGCCCGACCCGAGGTCGACGTCCTGGAGGGCCTGACGACGGTGATCACCGTCGACCAGCAGCGGATCGGCGCCGACCCGCGTTCCACGGTCGGCACCGCCACCGACGCCAACGCGATGCTGCGCATCCTGTTCAGCCGACTCGGGAAGCCGCACATCGGCCCGCCCAGCGCGTACTCCTTCAACACGGCGTCGGTCCGGGCGAGCGGCGGGATCACCGTGGAGCGCGGTGCCGCCAAGACGAAGACGGTGAAGGCGACCTTCCAGCGCACCGGCGGCATGTGCACGCGCTGCGAGGGCCGGGGCTCGGTCACCGACATCGACCTCACGCAGCTCTACGACGACTCCAAGTCGCTGTCCGAGGGCGCGTTCACGATCCCCGGCTGGAAGTCGGACAGTCAGTGGACCGTGCAGCTCTACGCGCAGTCCGGCTTCGTCGACCCGGACAAGCCGATCCGCAAGTACACCAAGAAGGAGCTGCGGGACTTCCTCTACGGGGAGCCGACCAAGATCAAGGTCAACGGCATCAACCTCACCTACGAGGGATTGATCCCCAAGATCCAGAAGTCGTTCCTGTCCAAGGACAAGGAGTCGATGCAGCCGCACATCCGGGCGTTCGTGGAGCGGGCGGTCACCTTCACGGCCTGTCCCGAGTGCGACGGAACGCGGCTCAGCGAAGGCGCCCGGTCCTCGAAGATCAAGCGGATCTCCATCGCGGACGCCTGCTCGATGGAGATCCGGGACCTGGCGGAGTGGGTGCGCGGCCTCAAGGAGCCGTCGGTGGCGCCGCTGCTCGATGCGCTCCAGCGGACCCTGGACTCCTTCGTGGAGATCGGGCTCGGCTACCTCTCCCTGGACCGGCCGGCGGGCACGCTGTCGGGCGGCGAGGCGCAGCGCGTCAAGATGATCCGGCACCTCGGCTCCTCGCTCACCGACGTCACGTACGTCTTCGACGAGCCGACGATCGGCCTGCACCCCCATGACATCCAGCGGATGAACGACCTGCTGCTCCGGCTGCGGGACAAGGGCAACACGGTGCTCGTGGTGGAGCACAAGCCCGAGGCGATCGCGATCGCCGACCACGTCGTCGACCTCGGCCCCGGGGCCGGTACGGGCGGCGGCACCGTCTGCTTCGAGGGCACCGTCGAGGGGCTTCGCGCCGGGGACACGATCACCGGGCGGCACCTGGACGACCGGGCCTCGCTCAAGGAGACGGTGCGCACGGCCGACGGCGCGCTGAAGATCCGCGGCGCGAAGGCGAACAACCTGCGGAACGTCGACGTCGACATCCCGCTGGGGGCGCTGGTCGTCATCACCGGTGTCGCGGGCTCCGGCAAGAGCTCCCTCGTCCACGGGTCGATCCCGGCCGGCGAGACCGTGGTGTCGGTGGACCAGACGCCGATCCGCGGCTCGCGCCGGAGCAATCCGGCGACGTACACCGGACTGCTCGACCCGATCCGCAAGGCGTTCGCCAAGGAGAACGGCGTCAAGTCGGCGCTCTTCAGCGCCAACTCCGAGGGCGCCTGCCCCACCTGCAACGGCGCCGGGGTCATCTACACGGACCTGGCGATGATGGCGGGCGTGGCCACTCCCTGCGAGGACTGCGAGGGCAAGCGGTTCCAGGCGGAGGTGCTCGAATACCGGCTCGGCGGGCGGGACATCAGCGAGGTGCTCGCCATGTCGGTGACGGAGGCGGAGGATTTCTTCGGCGAGGGCGAGGCGAAGACGCCCGCCGCGCACAAGATCCTCGAACGGCTCTCCGACGTCGGGCTCGGCTACCTCACCCTCGGTCAGCCGCTCACCACCCTGTCCGGCGGCGAGCGGCAGCGGCTCAAGCTCGCCACCCACATGGGCGACAAGGGCGGTGTGTACATCCTCGACGAGCCGACCACCGGGCTCCACCTCGCGGACGTGGAGCAGCTGCTCGGGCTGCTCGACCGGCTGGTCGACTCGGGCAAGTCGGTGATCGTCATCGAGCACCACCAGGCCGTGATGGCGCACGCCGACTGGATCATCGACCTCGGTCCCGGTGCCGGCCACGACGGCGGCAAGGTCGTCTTCGAGGGCACGCCGGCCAAGCTCGTCGCCGACCGCTCGACCCTCACCGGCGAGCACCTCGCGGCGTACGTCGGAGGCTGATCTAGCCTTCGGTACGCGTGAGCCCCGCCCCGGGAAGTCCCGGGGCGGGGCTCACGTACGCGCGGCTGTCGTTATCGGCGGCTGCGGACCAGCAGGTAGAGGAAGTACGGCGTGCCGATGATCGCCGTCATCGTGCCGGCGCCGAGCTGGCCGGGCGCGATGACCGTACGGCCCAACAGGTCGGCCGCGCAGACGAGTACGGCTCCGAGGAGGACCGCGACCGGGACCACGCGCGCGTGCTGCCGGCCCACGAGGGCGCGGGCCGCGTGCGGGGCGACCAGGCCGACGAAGCCGATGGTGCCCGCGGCGGCGACGGCGGTGGCGCTGAGCAGGACGCTCAGCGTGAGGAAGCCCAGCCGGCCCCGGCCGAGGCCGATGCCCAGGAGCCGGGGGGTGTCCTCGTCGAGGGAGACGAGGTCGAGCTCCGTGCGCCGCGCGAACGCGGCCACCACGCCGACGGCGAGCACGACCGCGAGCGGCACGATGTCCGGCATGGTCCGCCCGTAGGTCGAACCGGACAGCCAGGTGAGGGCCTTGGTCGCGTTGAACGGGTCGGTGAGGACGATGAGCAGGCTGATCAGCGCGGCCGCCCCGGTGGCGACGCCGAAGCCGACGAGCACGAGCCGGTTCTGCTGGAACCCGCCCCGCGCGGCGAGGCCGAAGACGATGACGGAGCTGACGGCGGCGCCCGCGAACGCGGCACCCGCCACGCTCCACGACGCGGCCAGCGGCACCGACGTGACGAGGAGGACGGCGCCGAGCGCGGCGCCGCCGGAGACGCCGAGCGTCGCGGGTTCGGCGAGCGGGTTACGGGTCACGGCCTGGACGAGCGTGCCGGCCAGGGCGAGGGCCGCGCCCGCGAGGAGCGCCGCGAGGACCCGGGGCACGCGCGTGTCGAGGACGAAGGAGACGGTCCTGCCAGCGTTGCCCTGCGCCCAGTTGACGACGTCGCCGAGGAGCAGCTTGCTGTCGCCGAGCAGGACGGCGGCGATCGTCACGCCGACGAGGGCCGCGGCCAGGACGGCCGTGGTGGTCAGGAAGACGGCGCGGCTGCGGATGCGCAGCCGCTCGACCGCGGCGGCTCCGGCGGTGTCGCGGACCCGGGTCGCCATGACGATCAGGAAGACGGCGCCGACCAGGCTGGTGACGACGCCCGTCGGCACGGCGACCGCCGTGTCCGCCGGGATGACGGCGCGCAGCAGCACGTCCGAGCCGAGCACGAGGGCGGCACCGGCGAGACCGGCGATCGGAAGCCCGGCCCGCGCGCGGGAGAAGGCGCGGAACCGGCGCACGAGGGGCCGGACGAGGGCGGGGGCGCAGAGGCCGACGAAGCCGATCGGGCCGGCCAGCGTGACCGCCGCGGCCGAGAGCAGCGCGGCGAGCACGACGGCGGTGACGCGGGTGGCGCGGACCGGGACGCCGAGGCCGCGGGCCGCGTCGTCGCCGAGGGCCAGGGCGTCGACCCTGCGGGAGACGAGCAGCAGCCCGAGAAGGCCGAGGAGTCCGATGGGCGCCATCTGCAGGACGCCGTCGAAGCCGTTCTGGGAGATGCTGCCCTGGTTCCAGGTGAAGAGCCCTTCCGTCTCCTGCGGGAAGAGCAGCAGCAGGCCCTCGGTGACGGCGGTGAGGCCGAGGGTGAGGGCGCTGCCGGCGAGCACGAGCCGGACGGTGCCGGCGCCGAGGCCGGAGAGCCCGAGGACGACGGCCGCCGCCACGAGGCCGCCGAGGAAGGCGACGCCGGAGGAGGCGAGCAGCGGGAGCGAGAGCCCTCCCACGGACACGAGACCGAGGGCCAGGTAGGAGCCCGCGTTCACGCTGAGCGTGTCGGGCGAGGCGAGCACGTTGCGGCTGACGGCCTGGAGGGCGGCGCCCGCCATGCCGAGGACGGCGCCGACGAACAGGCCGGCGGCCATCCTCGGCAGGCGGGAGGCGATGACGACGGACGCGTCGGCCGGATCGGCCTGGCCCGTGAACGCCTTCCACACCTCGGGGGCGCCGACGGCGGCCGTGCCCTGGGTGATGTCGACGAGGGCGAGGCCCCCGACGAGGAGGAGCAGGAGGGCCGTCACCGCGGCCGCGCCCGACCGGGACGCGACAGCCGACGGAAGGGTGGCGGAGGAAGGTGCGGTGACGGCCATCGGGGTTACTTCGTCAGCGCCTTGACGACGGAGTCGACGTACTGGTTCATCGACTCGGGGCCGCCGAACATCCAGATGCCGTCGGGCAGCCGGTGCACGTCGCCCTTCTTGACGAACGGCAGGGAGGTCCACACCTTGTCCTTGGCGAGGGCGCCCTGGAACGGGTTGCTGCTCTCGTCGCCGTCGTTGCTGATGTGCGCGAAGTGCACGCCCTCGCCGAGCTTGGTGAGGCCCTCGACGTCGGTGGTGCCGAGGCCGTAGGCCGGGTCGCCCTTGACGGTCCAGGCGTTCTTCAGGCCGAGCTTCTCGTTGACGGCGCCGATCAGCGAACCGCTGGTGAACGGGCGGATCTGGACCTGGTTGGAGACGAGGTAGCCGTCGGCGAAGGCGTACTTGGCGCCGCCGAGACCGGCGTCGGCCAGGGCCTTCTTGCCCTCGGCGAGCTTCGCGTCGAAGCCCTTCTTGAGCTTGTCGGCCTGGGCGGTGGTGCCGGTGGCCTTCGCGATGGCGTCGAGGTTCTTCGTCATCCGGCCGATCGGGTCGGCGGCGTCGGCGGCCGTGAGGTTCAGGACCGGGGCGATCCCGCGCAGCTGCTTCACGGCGGCCGGCGGCAGGTCGCTGGTGGCGACGATGAGGTCGGGCTTGAGACCGGCGATGGTCTCCACGCTCGGCTCGCCGCGCGTGCCGATGTCCTTGGGGTCGTTCTTCAGCGGAACGGCGGAGTCCCAGGTCTTGTAGCCCTTGACGTCGGCGACGCCCACGGGGTCGACACCGAGGGAGATCAGGGTCTCGACCACGTTCCACTCGGTGCCGACGACCTTCTTGGCGGGTCCGTCGAGCTCCACCTTGGCGCCGGTGTCGTCGGTGAGCGTGATCGGCTCGGCGGACTTCTTCGTGTCGTCCTTGGCGGGCTCGGTCGTGCCGCAGGCGGTCAGGGTGAGCGCCGCCGCGGTGGCGACCGCGGCGGTGAGGAGGAGGCGTCTCATGAGGTGGGGCTGAGCCTTTCGCTTCGCGTGTGGTGGCGGCCGATCGCGCGGGTGCGCAGGCGGCCCGTGGAGGGGTCGGTGTCGACTTCGATGCGGATGCCGTACGTGTCCGTCAGGCGGGGCGCGGTCAGGACGTCTTCGGGGCGGCCTTCGGCGATGATCCGTCCCGACTGGAGCAGGACGACCCGGTCGGCGACGGCGGCCGCCTGGTCCAGGTCGTGCAGGACGACGCCGACGGCGATGCCGTGGTCGTCGGCCAGGTCGCGGATGAGGTCGAGGAGTTCGATCTGGTAGCGCAGGTCGAGGTAGGTGGTGGGTTCGTCGAGGAGGAGCACGCCGGTCTCCTGGGCGAGGCAGCCCGCGAGCCAGACGCGCTGGAGCTGTCCTCCTGAGAGGTGTTCGGCGCCGCGCTCGGCGAACTCCTCGACGCCCGTCATGCGCAGCGCGCGGTCCACGGCGTCCTTGCCGCCCGGGTCCGCCTTGCCCCAGCGGCCCCGGTATGGGTAGCGGCCGAACTCGACCACGTCCCGTACTGTCAGCCCGCTGGGCGTGGGGCGACCCTGCGTCAGCAGGGCGACGTACCGCGAGAACTCGCGGGGCGTCAGGGCGAGGCCGTCCGTGTCCGCGTCGAGGGTCAGGGCGGCGCTGCGGGGGCGCTGCAGGCGGGCGATCGTCCGCAGGAGCGTGGACTTGCCACTGCCGTTCGGGCCGACCAGGACGGTCACGTCGCCGGGCCGCAGCGTCACGGACGCGCCGTGCACGACATCGACACCGTCGTAGGCGACGGTGACGTCCGTGGCCGACAGCGCATGACCGCGTACGGGCGTGGCCTGCGGGTTTTCTTCACCAACTCTCACGTGGCACAGGTTAGCCTAACCTAATTCCGGTGTGGACCAGGGGGCAGAACCTTGGACCAAGGGCCAGAGCAAGGTCGGTCGATTCTGCTCAACCATCCGATCACTTTCGGAGCTTTGCGGTCCTGGGGGGAGAACCTGCCGTCGTCGGCCGTCTGTGGGGCAAGGGCGCTTTCCGCGTCCCCTTCGGAGCAGATGGAGAACGACTCAGATGACGCCGCCCTTCGAGTGGACCGGGCTCGCCCCGGCTTTGACGAGCGTGGTGATCCCCGGAATCGCCGCCGCTGTGCACCTCTACGTGGACCGGCGGCGGTCCCGGGGATGCGCCGAGCGGCCCGCCGACGACCAGCGGGACGCACCGGGTTCCTCGGCGCGGGCGGCCGGGCACACCGGGGCGGCCACGCACGTCACGGTCGAGGTCGTGCTGGTGCAGGACGCGGCCGGACGGCCGGCATCGTCGGCGGCCTCGGCGAAGGAGCGCGCCCCGTGGTAGACGGCGAGACGAGGCAGGCACCACGTGCGGTGGACGGCGGGGTCGGGCAGCGGCTGTACGACCACTACACCGTGTTCATGGGCCGGGAGCCGCTCTTCCTGCGGAGGCGGAGCGACGAGAAGCTCTCCCTCCAGGCCTGCCAGGACGTGGCGCAGGAGGCGTTCCTGCGGGTGGCGCGCAAGGCCGCGAAAGGCGAGCTCGACGAGAAGGTGAACGTCCCGGCCTATCTGCGGGCCGCCGCCTGGAATCTGGCCAGGGACCGGCTCCGCAGCGAGGGAAGGCTGGAGCTCGCGGGCGACGTCCTGACGGCCTCCATGCCCGAACAGCGTCAGGCGGTGGGCGAGTTCGACCCCTTGATGGACCTCGTGCTGCCCGCCATCGACGCCATGCCGCAGAGCCGGCGGCGCCAGGTCGTACGGCTCCAGAGCCAGGGGCTCAGCGACGTGCAGATCGCGGCCTCGCTCGGCATGCGGACCGACCGACTCCACCGGGAGCGGCACAAGGCGGTGGCCGAACTGCGGGACGCGCTGGGCGCGTTCATCCGCGGCGAGCACCGAAGGACGACACGATGCTTGAAGAAGGACAGGTGACGGTTGTGAGCCGCTTCAACGAGGTCAGCGGCGGCCGCCCCGCGCCGGACGTCCCGGCCGGGCTCGTGGAACTGATGAGCCGGCTCGCCGGGCCCCCGGACTTCTGGGACCGGCCCGACGGGGAGTTCGGCTCGCTTGCCCAGACGTACGAGACGGGCCGCGAGGAGCGCCGGCGGGCCAACTCGCTCTACCGGCTGGGGTCGAAGGCCCTCGGCCGGGACGAGCTGACGAGCGCGGCGCAGTGGCTGGGCGAGGCGGCGGCCGTCGGCCACCCGGGGGCCCTGTTCCGGCTCGCCGTGGTCGCGCTGCGGGCCGGTGGCGAGTGGGCCGACGACGCGAGCTATCTCGTCGCCGAGGCGGCCAGGCACGGACACGGGGACGCGGCCCGGCTGCTCGCCGCGCTCGGGAACCGGCGCCCGGCGCCCGGCACGGCGACGCCCCTGGACGAGGACACCGAGTTCTTCGAGGAGGCCCGCACCGGGCTCGGCGTACCCGAGCACCTGCTCTCCGCCCCGCCCCACGCCGAGCCCGAGGCTCCCCTTCCCGGGACGGCCGACGGGGAACCGGCCGCGCAGCCCCAGCTCTTCCTCGTACCGGCGCCGCACGTGCCGAACGAATACCGGCACCCGCCCGCGGACGCGGCCGGAGCGGAGAGCGGGCGGCCGCGGCTGACCGCGCTGACGGGCGGCCAGGAATCCGGGCCTGCACTCCCCCTGCCCGAACTCCCCGCCGAGAGCTCCCCCCTGTTCACGCCGCTCCCGGCGGCCGGACCTGGCCGGCGCCCCGAGGAGCCGTGGTGGTCGGCGAACGCCCTGCGGCCCGCCGTCCTCAACGACATCGCCAGGCGGCACCACTCCCCGGCCGTGATCCCGGCCCGCTGGCAGGCCACCCAACGGGCCAGGGACCTGCTCCATCTCATCGTGAGCCAGGGGGGGACGGACACCCGCACCCTCGCGCAGCGCGGAGGCATGTCCCTGAACGCGACCGCGCTACTCCTGGAGTGGCTCCGCGCCCAGGGTCTGGTCGTCACCGTCGCCGGCGTCCACCATCCGGGACCGGTCATGGAGCTGGTCACCGAACCCGACCCCGACCGCCTGCTGCTCAAGCAGACCCTGGCCGGTCTCCGCGACGAACTCGACGCCGCCGTCTACCTCAGCAGCTACACGGACGGCGAGATCCGCATCCACGAGGCCGCGCACAGCGCGACCGCCCCGCCGGTCGACGAGTGGGCCCCGTTCACGGACACCGGCCACGCGAGCGCCGTGGGCAAGAGCCTCTTGGCCCAGCTCGACTTCGACTCCCGCATGGACCACCTCACCCGCTACCCCTCCATCCCGCTCACCGACCGCACGATCACCAACCCTCGCGCGCTGATCGAGACCCTCGACGGACACGGCCCGCACGCCGCCCAGTTCGACCTGCTCGAATACTCCCGGACGGAGGTGTGCGTCGCGTACTCCCTGGGGCTGCCCGGCCGTGCCACGAGCGTCGCCCTGTCCCTGCCCGCCCACCAGCACCCCCGCCTCCTCACGGTCGCCCACTCCCTGAGCCACCGCGCCACGGGCCTCCTCCTCGCTCAGCTCCTCAACGACGACACCCCTCCGACGGCCGGCACCACGGCACCGGAGCCACGCCGTGCCCTGCCCTGAGACGCGGTCGCTCCGGGCACGGGGGAAGGCCCCGTGCCCGGAGCGATCCCCCGCGCCCCGCCGCGACCGGGGCAGGGACGCCGCGGCTGACGCCGACGGTCGGTCAGACGGTGGCGAGGGCCTTGCGGAGCGCGTCCACGGCCAGCGCGATCGCGGCCTCGGCGCCCTGGGTGCCGCGCAGCGCGTTGAGCATGACGAAGTCGTGGATGACGCCCTGGACGCGGACGGCGGCGACCGGGACCCCGGCCTCGCGCAGCTTGTTCGCGTACGCCTCGCCCTCGTCGCGCAGCACATCGGCCTCGGCGGTGATGACGACCGCGGGCGGCAGCCCGGTGAGCTGCTCGGTGGTGGCCCGGAGCGGGGACGCGGTGATCTGGGCGCGGTCCGTCTCGCTCGTCGTGTACTGGTCCCAGAACCACTTCATGCCGTCGCGGCGGAGGTAGTAGCCCTCGGCGAACTGCCGGTACGACTCGGTGTCGAAGGCCGCGTCCGTCACCGGGTAGAACAGCACCTGGGCGGCCAGGGACACGTCACCGCGGTCCTTCGCCATCAGCGTCAGCGCGGCGGACATGTTGCCGCCGACCGAGTCGCCCGCCACCGCGATCCGGGTCGCGTCGAGGCCGTGGTCCCCGCCCTGGTTCACGATCCACTGGGCCACCAGGTAGTTCTGCTCGATGGCCACCGGGTAGTGGACGTCGGGCGACAGGTCGTACTCGGGGAAGACGACGGCCGCGCGGGCGCCGGCGGCCAGCTCGCACACCAGCCGGTCGTGGGAGTGGGCGCTGCCGAAGACCCAGCCGGCGCCGTGGATGTAGAGGACGACGGGCAGCGGGCCCTCGTGCCCGGCCGGGCGGACGATCCGCGCCCTGACCCGGCCCGTCGGACCGCCCTCGACCGTCACCCACTCCTCGTCGACGTCCGGCTTCGCGACGGCGCCGCTCTGTAGGTCGTCGACCGCCTTCCGGCCCTCGCTCACCGGAATCTCGTACAGGTACGGCGGCTGGGACGTTCCCTCGGCCAACTCCGCCGCGGCCTGCTCCAGCACGGGCCGGTTCCTGTTCTGCTCGTCGGACATGCGCGAACTGCCTTTCCTCGTACGGGCCCCTGGCTGGGGGACGGCCTCACGCGAGGAGCCGGCGAAGCCGAGCAGTGTGCCGTCCGTGCACACGCCATGACCACCAGGGCACAGAGGGGATCCTCGCGCGCTTCCTCGTGAACCTCGCTCTCGGACACGCGGGCGATAATCTGACGTTCGCGCCGATATGGGCGGAGGAGTGGCAGAAGCCGCCGTGTGCCCCTCCGCGCACAGGAGTTCCCCGCGCGAGCACAGCCCTCCGTGTCCTACTCCCCCGCGGGCTCCTCGCCCGTGCCCTCGTGCGTGCGCACCCCACCGGACGTGCCGAGCAGGCGGTGGCGAAGTAACGTTGAGAGAGGCGGGAGTCCCGCAGTTCATGCCCAGGAGTACAGGCTGCTCGGGACGCGCCGGCGTACATCGACCGACGCAGGCACCTCGACTGGCGGCGCCCGAGCCGGAAGCCATGCAGTCGGGGGTCTGGGCAGCTTCAGGCATTCGTGCATCGGCATTCGTGCATTTTCAAGCAGGCCGCTCAGGAGGTACGGATCATGTCCGTCTCCGCCCCCTTCCCCGTCGCGTTCAACGGAGCTGTGGACCGGTTCGTCGTCACGATGGGCAACCGCATCATCGTCACCACTCAGAACGGTGGCGTGTTCGGCCACGACATCAACGGCAACACCGTCGGACCCGGCTTCGGATTCGGCGGATCCAATGTCGCGTTCAACGGCCCCATCGACCGCTTCGTCGTCACCATGGGCAACCGCATCATCGTCACCACGCAGAACGGTGGCGTCTTCGGCCACGACATCAACGGCAACACCGTCGGGCCACCCTTCGCATTCGGCGGTTCCAATGTCGCGTTCAACGGACCTGTGGACCGGTTCGTCGTCACGATGGGCAACCGCATCATCGTCATCACCCAGGACGGTGGCGTGTTCGGCCACGACATCAACGGCAACACCGTCGGACCCGGCTTCGGATTCAGCGGATCCAAAGTCGCGTTCAACGGACCCATCGACCGCTTCGTCGTCACCATGGGCAACCGCATCATCGTCATCACCCAGGACGGTGGCGTCTTCGGCCACGACATCAACGGCAACACCGTCGGACCACCCTTCGCATTCGGCGGATCCAAAGTCGCGTTCAACGGAGCGTTCGACCGATTCGTCGTCACCATGGGCAACCGCATCATCGTCACCACCCAGGACGGTGCCGTGTGGGCCCATGACATCAACGGCACCACCGTGGGGCCGCCCTTCCCGATGAACTTCGTCCTCTCGCACTTCACCTTCGAGAGCGACATCTCCGCCACGAACCGGCAGCGGACGCTCGACCGGCACAGGTTCGCGTTGACGCGCATCGCGGTGTGCGGAAACCTCTCGGCGGACGAGCGGACGAAACTCCACGAGGCCTACGACCGCGCGGTTCACCACACGACCCTCACCACCGACGGCGTGAACGCCAGCGCGACGGTCGGAGGCTCGCGCCTGAACGTCAACTTCGGGGTTCTGTTCCCGCAAGGCGATGAGGAGATCTCCCAAACCCTCATCCACGAGATGATGCATTGCGCGGGTTTCACCCACCCCCAGCGGCGTGACCCTCCCGCGGGAAGCAGCTGTGCCTCGCCCAACCCCGCCGTGTTCGACTGCCCCAACGACAACGGCGTGTACTACGGAACGCCCCCACTGCGCGCGGAGTTCTGCATCGCGGGTGACCAGAGTGACGTGCGCCGCCGGCTCAGGGACAAGGCGGCCACGGAGAGCTGCGTCATCGACGAGGACGGAGTGGCCACCCTCCACACCGAGGCCGCGCGTCAGCCGCTCGCGGCGTCGTAGCGTCCAGCGTTCGGGGCGGGGAATGTCCGGTTGTCCGGTTAGACTCTCCGCCCATGACCACCGCCCCACCGCACCAGCAGGCCGGTGCGAGGCGGTCCCTGGGGCCCCGATTCGCGCGGTTGTGGGCGGCGTACGCCGTCAGTACGTACGGGACCTGGCTCGGGTTCGGCGCGTTTCCCCTGATCGCGGTTCTCGTGCTGGACTCCGGGCCGGCCCAGGTGGCGGCGCTGGCCGCCGCGGGGCGGGCGGTGGGGGCGCTGGTGGCGGTGCCGCTCGGCCCGTGGGTGGAGTTCCGCCGCAAGCGGCCGGTCATGGTGGCGATGGACCTCACCCGGTTCGCGGCGCTGATGAGCGTCCCCGTCGCGTTCGCGCTCGGGTGGCTCGGCTTCGCCCAGCTCCTCGTCGTCTCCGTCGTCGTCGCCGCGGCCGACATCGCCTTCAGGGCTGCCTCCGGCGCGTATCTGAGGGGGCTCGTGCCGCCGGAGCACCTGCTCGTCGCGAACGGCCGGTTCGAGTCCACGATGTGGAGCGCGAGCATGATCGGGCCACCACTCGGAGGCGCCGCGATCGGCGTGCTCGGCCCGGTGACGACCGTGATGGCCGACGCGGTCAGCTATCTGCTCTCCGCCCTCGGCATCCGCTCCATCGGCGGGACGGAACCGAAGCCCCCGAGGGCGGCCGGACCGCGCCTGCGAGCGAGCGACCTCTTCGAGGGATGGAGCCACATCCTCGCCCACCCCACGCTCCGCCCGCTCTTCCTCAACACGATTGTGGTCAACGGCCTGATCATGGCCCCCGAGCCGCTGCTCGCCCTGCTCCTGCTGCGCGAACTCGGCTTCTCGCCGTGGCAGTACGGTCTCGTCTTCGCGGCCCCCTGCCTCGGCGGCCTCGTCGGCGCCCGCCTCGCCCACCGGCTCGTGGCCCGGTACGGGCAGCGCACGGTGCTCCTCACCGCCGGGACGCTGCGCGCGATCTGGCCCCTGGGGCTGGCGTTCGTCCAGCCGGGCATCCCCGGGATGATGCTCGTCATCACCCTCCAGTTCGGCCTGGTGACCTGCTGCGGCCTGTTCAACCCGGTCCTGGCCACCTACCGGCTCCAGCACGCCGACCCCGACCGCCTCGCCCGCACCCTGGCCGCCTGGTCGGTCAGCACCAGCGCCACCATCGCCTCCCTGACCGCCGCGTGGGGTCTCCTGGCCGCCTTCACCAACCCCCGCATCGCGATCGCGGCCGCCGGCGTCCTCCTCCTGGCCACCCCGCTGCTGCTCCCCCGCACATCGACGCGCTGAGCCGCCCCGGACAGGTCACCCGTACGTGTTCGGGCGAGGTGGGGCAGCGCGGGCGGACGGGTCCACAATGCGAGCGTGCAGAGTTGGTTGCAGGCCGGGACCGGCCCCTTCCTCGGGCGGGGCGACGAGGTCGCCGAACTCGTCCCCGTACTGGCGGATCACCGGTTGGTGACCCTGGTCGGGGTCGGCGGGGTCGGCAAGTCCCGCTTGGCGGCGCGCGTGGCGGAGGAAGCGTCCGCCGGCATGTTCGAGACCGTGTACTGGGCTCCGTTGTGGCACTTGAGCGACCCGGCCCTGTTCGACGCCGTGGTCGCCGACGCGTGCGGGCTCGCCGACCATTCGCTGCGGGATCCGCTCGACGCGCTGTGCGCGTGGGTCGGGGCGCGCCGCGTGCTGCTGGTCCTCGACTCGTGCGAGCACATGGTCGCCGCCTGCGCCCGGCTGGTGGCGGAGCTGCTCGCGCGCTGCCCGGGTGTGGCCGTTCTCGCCACGAGCCGGGAGCAGTTGGGGCGGCCGGAGGAGCGGGTCCATCAGGTCGACCCGCTCGACCCGGACACCGACGGGCTGGCCCTGTTCACGGCCGGGGCGGCCGCCGTCGGGGTGCGGTGGGATCGTCCGGAGGACGTGATCGTGGCCGTCGAGATCTGCCGGCGCCTCGAAGGCATCCCGCTCGCTCTGCGCCTGGCCGCCGCCCAGTTGCCGCGGCGGCCGGTACGGGTCATGGCGCGTGCGCTCCGCGAGCGGCTGGCGCTCGCGGCCCCGGAGGACGCGGGCGTACGGCCGGAACGGCACCGGACCCTACTGACGACCATCGGGTGGAGCCACGAACTGTGCGAGCCGGTGGAGCGGTTGCTGTGGGCCCGGCTGTCGGTCTTCCGTGCCGAACCGCCCCTGGAGGCGGTCGAGCGCGTGTGCGCGGGCGGTCCGCTGACGGCGAAGGCGCTCACCGAAGCGCTCGCCGGTCTTGAGCGGAAGAGCCTGGTGTCCGTGGCCGGCGGCCGGGTGCGGATGCTCGACACCGTCCGCGAGTACGGGGCGATGTGGCTGACAGAGCTCGGCGAGGACGGCCCCGTGGCCGATCGGCACGCCCGGTACTTCGGCGAGCTGGTGGCCCGGGCGGAGGAGAGCTGGTGGGGTCCGGGCCAGGGCGCGGCGTACGCGGCGGTGGCGTCGTCGCACGCGGACCTCTGCGCGGCGATGGAGCGACTGCTCCTCGTGGAACCGGAGAGCGCGGTGCGCATGGCGGGCCGTGTCGGCTTCTTCTGGGCCTGCTGCGGCCGCCTGCACGAGGCGGGGCACTACCTGAACGAGTTCCTCCAGCTGGCCCCGGCGTCGCCCGGGGCCCGGGCGAAGGCCCTGTGGGCGCTCGGTGTGGTGCGCTCCTTGCAGGGGGACTACGAAGGGGCGGCGCGGCTCGGCCGCGAGGCGCGGGCCGCCGCGCACGCCGCGCGCTCCGGCGCGCTGGTCGCGGACGCCGGCTATCTGCAGGGTCTGGTGATGCTCCTACGGGGACGGCCACTGGCCGCCCTGCACATCGCCGACCGGGAGTTGGCCGCGCGTCCGGCCGACGAGGCGGCGACCGCGCGGTGCCGTCTGGTGCGGGTGTTCGGGCTGACGGGTTCGGGGCACCTGAGCGAGGCGAGGGCCGAGGCGGAGGCGCTGCGGGCCAGGTCGGTGGCGATCGGCGAGCATTGGACGCGCTCGTACACCGAGTACCAGCTCGCGGTGATCGCCCTGTACGAGGACCGTACCGACGCCGCGGCTGAGCACGCGCGGGCGATGATCCGGGAGAAGCGGACGATCGGGGACGCCTTCGGGCTCGCCCTCGGCCTCGACATCATGGCCGCGGCGCTTGCGGCGCGCGGCGACGGCGAAAGCTCCGCGCAGGCCTTCGGGGCGGGTCAGTCGTTGTGGGAGACCGTGGGGCACCCCCAGCGCGGGACCCCGGAACTGGCCTCGCTCCGTGCCGGGTCCCAGCGTTCGGCCCGGCAGGCGGCGGGCGACGACGCGTACGACAAGGCGTACACGTGGGGCCGGTTCACGGACCCGGGGGTGACGGTGGAGACGCTGCTGGGCCTGGGCCGTTGACACCTGCCCGTGCTCTTGTCGGGGGCGCGACGGCCCCCGACACGGGCTGTGCTGTGTGTCAGTGCTCGGCCCCCGACACGGGCACGGTGTCAGTGCTCGGCCGTCGGCGCGGGCGAGATCTGGCCCATGATTCCCATCAGGTCCGGGGCGACCCACTCCTCGGCGACCTTGTCGCCCTCGAAGCGGTAGATCTCGATGCTCCGGAAGCTCACCGCCCGGCCCGTCGCCGCGACGCCCTGGAAGGTGCCGCCGTGCGTGCCCTGGAAGCGGACCCGGACCACCACCTTGTCGTCGACGGCGAACATGTCCTCGACGGTGATCTTCAGGTCGGGGAACGCCTCCCACATCGCCTGGCTCCCCAGGCGCCAGATCTCCCGGCCGATCAGCGGGTCGGGCAGCCCGGGGAGGTTGGCGATGAAGTTCTCCGTCAGCAGCTCGACGGACGCGTCGAGATCGCCGCTCTCCACCGTCTTGTAGGCCGTGCGCATCAGGGCGAGGTTCTTCTCCGTGGTGCTGTTCGCGGTGGTGTTCGCGCTGGTGTTCATCTCCGATGTCCTCTCCAGGGTGCTTCCCGACGGAGGTGGGGGGCGCTCCGGTCGGCTTGCGGCCCAGTAGAAACCCTGCCGTCGCGTCAAGGTCAAGGAGCGGCGGAGCCACGCCCTCAGGCCCAGCGGCATGGTGCCGCTGAGCCTGAGGTGGGGTGACAGCCGTCGGTCCCTAGTCGACCAAGGCACGCTCCCGGCGCGGAGTCGCCACCTGTCCGGACGGGGCCAGGCGGGAAAGCTTCTCGCCCTCGACGTCGAGGTTGGGAAGGAGCTTGTCGAGCCAGCGCGGCAGCCACCAGGCGCTCTTGCCGAGCAGGGCGAACAGGGCGGGCACGATCGTCATGCGGACGATGAAGGCGTCGAAGAGGACCGCGGCGGCGAGGCCGAAGCCGATCATCTTGATGAAGTCGTTGTCCTCCACGATGAAGCCGGAGAAGACGCTGATCATGATGGCGGCGGCCGCGGCCACCACCCGGCCGCCGTAGCGGAAGCCGGTGACGACCGCCTCGGAGGGCCGCGCCCCGTGGACGTACGCCTCCCGCATGCGGGTCACGAGGAACACCTCGTAGTCCATGGCGAGGCCGAAGACCACACCGATCATGAAGATCGGCATCGTGCTCATGATCGGGCTCGGCTGGTCGACGCCGAAGACATCGGCGAGCCAGCCCCACTGGAAGACCGCCACCACCGCGCCGAGCGCCGCCGTCACGGAGAGGAGGAAGCCGAGGGCGGCCTTGAGCGGGACGAGGATCGAGCGGAAGACGATCATGAGCAGCAGGAACGCCAGGCCGACGACCAGGGCGAGGTAGGGCAGCAGCGCGTCGTTCAGGGTCTGCGAGAAGTCGATGAACATCGCGGTCTGACCGGTGACGAGCACCTCCGCGCCGGTGTCGGCCTGGAAGCCGTCGGAGAGGGCGCGGATCGAGCGGACGAGGTCCTCGGTCGCGGCGTCGGTGGGCCCGGTGGTCGGGACGACGTTGAGGATGGCGGTGTCGCCGGCCTCGTTGGGCGTGGCCGGGGTGACCACGGCGACGCCGTCCTGCTCTGCGAGGCGCTCGCCGACGGTCTTGGCGGCGGCGGCCGCGTCCGGGCCCTCCACGGTGATCATCAGCGGCCCGTTGAACCCGGCGCCGAAGGACTCCGAGAGCATGTCGTAGGCCTTGCGCTGGGTGGTGTCGGGCGCCATGGTGCCCTCGCCGGGCAGCCCGAGCTCCAGGCTGGCCGCGGGTACGGCGACCGCGCCGAGGCCGACGACGGCCACGAGCAGTACCGCGATGGGGTGGCGCAGGACGTAACTGGCCCAGCGGGAGCCGAGGTTGGGCTTGCGGCGGGCGTCCTTCTCGGCACGCTTCGCGGCCCTGCGCTGCCGGCGGGGGCTGAGCGGCTTGCCGGAGAACCGCGCCCGGTCGCGACGGGCAAGCACCTTGACCGGGGCGAAGCCGAGCAGGGCCGGTACGAGGGTGAGGGCGACGAGCACGGCGATGGCGACGGTGCCGGCGGCGGCCATGCCCATCTTGGTGAGCATCGGGATGTTCACGACGGCCAGGCCGGCGAGGGCCACGATGACGGTGAGCCCGGCGAAGACGACCGCGGAGCCCGCGGTGCCGACCGCCCGCCCCGCGGCGTCGGCGCGGTCGCGGCCCTCGGTGAGTTCGGCGCGGTAGCGGGAGACGATGAACAGGGCGTAGTCGATGCCGACGGCGAGGCCGAGCATCATCGCCAGCGTCGACGTGGTGCTGGACAGACCGAGGGTGGAGCCGAGCGCGGTGATCGCGGAGATGCCGACGCCGACGCAGATGAGGGCCGTCAGCAGCGGCATTCCGGCGGCGATCACCGAACCGAAGGTGAGGACGAGGACGACCGCGGAGACCAGGATGCCGATCTTCTCGCCGGTGCCGCTCATCGCGGCCTCGATCTTCACGGCGTCGCCGCCGGCCTCGGCGGTCAGCCCGTCGGCACGGGCCTTGGCCAGTGCGTCGTCGAGCGCGTCGTGCGCCTTGTCACCGAGCTCGGTGGCGGAGACCTTGTAGGTGGCGATGGCGTAGGCGGTGGTGCCGTCCTTGCTCACCGCCTGTGTCGCGAAGGGGTCGCTCACCGAGGCGACCTGCGGGGACGCCTTCAACTGCTTGACCAGCGCGGCAACCTTGTCCTTCTGCGCGGGGGCGGAGACCTTCTCGCCCTGCGGCGCGCGGACCACGATGCGCGCACTGGCGCCGTCGGCGCTCGCGGCCGGGAACTTCTCCTTGAGGAGGTCGAAGGCCTTCTGCGACTCCGTGCCCGGCATGGAGAAGGTGTCGGCGGGCGGCATCGGCGCGGACGAGGCGGCGACGCCCGCACCGCAGAAGATCACCACCCACAGCAGGAGCATCAGCCATCGACGCCGGAAGGCGAGACGCCCGAGTTTGTAGAGGAAGGTAGCCACGGCTGGGACTCCTGTCGGTGGACCGGAAAAGGAAGAGCGGAACGAAAGCGGTACGAAGTCGGCCGAGCGGGCCGCGGTGACGGAAGGGGGCGCCATGGGAGATGACACCAGTCGGGCGCCCCGATGGCGCCACATTCGCCGCTCGAGTGGTGCCACCATGACATCACCGCGCCGCCACCGCAAGCCACCTTCTCGCCGAAGCGTCACCACACCGCGCCGCGGAGCCGAGGAAACGGCAGGTCAGCAGCCGATGCGCCACAAAGAATCCACCATGGCTCGCCATAGCGCCACGGGTGTGCCATCATGGCGTCATGGACCTCACCCCCTACGTCGACAACCTCCGGCACGAACTCGCCATCGCGGCGGAAGCCGGCGGCGAAGAAGCCCGGGCACTGGCCGAGCGGCTCACCGCACCCCTGGAGTCCGCCACCCGGCTGACCCTGCTCAACGCGCTGTCCGCGGCCATGGGTGAGGTCACCCGCGAGCTGGCACCCGGCTCGGTCGACGTGCGGCTGCGCGGACTCGACCCCGAGTTCGTCGTGACGCCGCCGCCCGCACCCGAGCCGTTCCAGGAGGCACAGGCACCGGTCACGGCCCCCGCCGCGTCCGCGCCGCTCCAGGCACCCTCGGATGCGGACGACGGCACCATGGCGCGGATCAACTTCCGTCTCCCGGCCCACCTCAAGGCGCGCGCCGAGAGCGCCGCGGTGGCGGAGGGCCTGTCGGTGAACGCCTGGCTGGTACGGGCGGTCGCCACCGCCCTCGACGGCCGGGAGCGCCCGAATCCGCCGGGCCGCGGCAAGGACTCGGGCGGCCGGGGCTTCACCGGCTGGGTCCGCTAAAGCACCTCAGGCACCTCAGGCACCGGGGTCCGGGCCTGCCGGACCCCAGCCGACTTCACCGGCGGGTCACCCACCCGCCGACGTCACTCATCACCCGCCCCACCAGCGGGAACACCCACACGAACCAAGAGGACGGAACAGTCATGCCTACGTACGAGACCCCCGAGCCGATCTCCGCCGTCCTCGAGATGGACGCGGGCACCGCCCGCATCACCGCGGGCAAGCGCACCGACACGGTCGTCGAGGTGCTGCCGCGCGACGGCTCCGAGGACAACGACGTCCGCGCCGTGCAGCAGACCCAGGTGACCTTCTCGGGCGGCCGCCTGACAGTGAAGACGCCCAAGAAGCGCTCCCCGTGGGGGAAGCCCGGCGCCATCGAGGTGAGCATCGAACTGCCGGCTGGATCAGACATCCGCGGCACCACGGGCATGGGCGGCTTCCACTGCGAGGGCCGCCTCGGCGAGACGGTGCTCAAGACCGGCCTCGGCGACCTCCAGCTCGACGAGGTGGCGGGCGCCAACCTCAGGACCGACACCGGCTACATCCGTCTGGCCCGCTCCACCGGGAACATCGAGGTCGTCGGCGCGGGCCGGATCGAGATCGACACGGTCGCCGGCGCGGCGACCGTCAAGAACGCCAACGGCTCGACCTCCATCGGCGAGGTCACCGGCGACCTGAAGACCAACGCGGCCAACGGCGACATCTCCGTCCGCGTCGTGCACGGCAACGCCGGCGCCAAGTCCGCCAACGGCCGGATCGAGATCGGCGTCGCCCACGCCGACGTCGAGGCCTCCTGCGCCAACGGCGGCATCCGGGTCGGCGATGTCACGCGCGGCCGGATCGACCTGCGCACCACGGTCGGCGACCTCGAAGTGGGCATCCGCGAGGGCACCGCCGCCTGGCTCGACGTGGACGCGAAGTACGGCACGGTACGCAACTCGCTCGGCTCCGCCGCCGGACCCGAGGCCTCCGACGAGACCGTCGAGGTGCACGCCAGGACCGGGGCCGGCGACATCATCGTCACCCGCGCCTGACCCCCGTACCGCTCTCCCCAACCTCCCTCGAAAGGAAGCGGCATGACGACCACTCAGACATCTGTACCGATCGCCGCACACACGGCGGAAGCGGCGATCACCGCCGTCGGGCTGCGCAAGTCCTACGGCGACAAGGTCGTGCTCGACGGCATCGACCTGAACATCGCCGAAGGCACCGTCTTCGCCCTGCTCGGGCCGAACGGCGCCGGCAAGACCACCACCGTGGAGATCCTCTCCACGCTCATCGACGCCGACGCGGGCGAGGCCTGGGTCGCGGGCCGGCATCTGACCCGGGCCGCCGACGCGGTGCGCTCCGCGATCGGCGTCACCGGCCAGTTCTCGGCCGTCGACAACCTGCTGACCGCCGAGGAGAACCTGCTCCTCATGGCGGACCTGCACCATCTCGACCGCCGCGAAGGCAAGTTCCGGGCCAAGGACCTCCTGCGCCGCTTCGACCTGTCCGACGTGGCGGGCAAGACCGCCGTCACCTTCTCGGGCGGCATGCGCCGCAAGCTCGACCTGGCGATGACCCTGGTCGGCGACCCGCGGATCATCTTCCTCGACGAGCCCACCACCGGACTCGACCCACGCAGCCGGCGCACCATGTGGGAGATCATCCGCGGTCTGGTCGCCGACGAAGGCGTGACCATCTTCCTCACCACCCAATACCTCGAGGAGGCGGACCAACTCGCGGATCGCATAGCGGTGTTGGACCACGGCAGGCTGATCGCCGAGGGTACGGCCGACGAGCTGAAGCAGCGCATCCCCGGCGGTCACATCAGGGTGCGGTTCGCCGACGTCCTGAGCCTCGACACCGCCGCGGGAACCTTCGGCATCGCGACCCGCGACGACGAATCCCTGACCCTCCAGATCCCCAGCGACGGCTCCATCCCGAACCTGCGGGCCGTCCTCGACACCCTGGAGGCCACCGCCGTCGAGGCCGAATCGCTGACCGTGCACACCCCCGACCTCGACGACGTCTTCCTGACCCTCACCGGCCAACCCCGTCCGGCCGAGGCCGCCGCTTCGACCTCCGCCTCGACCTCTGATTCGACCGCCGCATCCACCGCCGCTTCGGCCAAGGAGAACGCCTGATGGCCACCGTGTCGTACGCCGCCAGGGACGCCAGGACAATGCTGCGGCGGAACCTCAAGAAGGCCATGCGCTACCCGTCCCTGACGCTCATGGTCGCCGTCATGCCGATCATGATGCTGCTGCTCTTCAACTACGCCTTCGGTTCCGCCCTGGGCGCCGGCATCAGCGGACTGCCCACCGGCAGCGGCGAGTACATCAACTACCTGGCGCCCGGCATCATCCTGATGGCCGCCACGTCCGGCGCGCTGACCACGGCGATCAGCGTGTGCGTCGACAAGACCGAGGGCATCGTCAACCGCTTCCGTACGATGCCGATCTCGCACGCCTCCTTCCTGACCGGCCATGTCGTGGGCAGCGTGATCCAGACGATGACCAGCATCGTGCTCGTCATCGGCGTCGCGCTCCTGCTGGGCTTCCGCCCGAACGCGACGCCCGTCGAGTGGATCGCCGCCGCCGGCCTGCTGACCCTGCTCACACTCGCGCTCACCTGGCTCTCCGCCGGCATCGGCCTGGTCGCCAAGACCGTGGAGAGCGCGAGCAACATCCCGATGCCGCTGACGTTCCTGCCGTTCATCGGCAGCGCCATCGTGCCGACCGACTCGATGCCGACCGGCCTGCGCTGGTTCGCCGAGTACCAGCCCTTCACCCCGATCATCGAGACCCTGCGCGGCCTGTGGCTGGGTACCGAGATCGGCTCAAGCGCGGCCATCGGCCTCGCCTGGACCGTGGGGCTCTCCCTGGTCGGTTACCTGTGGGCCCGCCGCGCTTTCAGGACCGGCGGAAAGCGCTGACCGAGGCTCGCCCCTCCGAAGCCCTCTTCCCTCTTCCCTGACCGGCACCATCCCGAGCACGTCCGACGATCACAGGAGGACCCATGTCCAACGAACAGACACATACCAACCCGAACGCTGATGAACTGCCCACCCTCCCCACCGACCGGCGCACCGGCTGCCCCTTCGACCCGCCGGCCGAACTCACCGCGTTAAGCGACCGGCCGATCCGCCGTATGCGTTACGCGGACGGACACATCGGCTGGCTCGTCACCGGCCACGCCGCGGCCCGCGCGATCCTGGCCGACCCCCGCTTCAGTTCGCGGTACGAGCTCATGCACATGCCGATGCCGATGGAAGGCGCGCCGGAGGAGCTGCCCCCGGCGCAGGTCGGCGACATCGTGGGCCTCGACGCTCCGGAGCACACCCGCTACCGACGCCTGCTCACCGGCAAGTTCACCGTCCGCAGGATGCGTCAACTCACCGAGCGCGTCGAGGAGTTCACCGCCGAGCGGCTCGACGCCATGGAGCAGGCAGGCCCCGGGGTCGACCTGGTCGAGGCGTTCGCGCACCCCGTGCCCGCGCTCGTGATCTGCGAGCTGCTCGGCGTACCGTACGCCGACCGGGAGCGCTTCCAGGGCCACGTGGCGACGATCTTCGACCAGACGGCGGGCCCGGAGGCCATGGGAGAGGCGTACGTGGCGCTGCTCCAGTACCTGAACGAACTGGTCCTCGCCAAGCGCGCCGAGCCCACCGACGACCTGCTCAGCGATCTGACCACCTCCGACCTCACGGACGAGGAGCTGGCCGGGATCGGCGGGCTGCTCCTCGCCGCCGGGCTCGACACCACCGCGAACATGCTGGGCCTCGGCACCTTCGCCCTGCTGAGCAACGCGGACCAACTCGACGCGCTGCGCGCCGATCCTGGCCTCGCCGAGCAGACCGTGGAGGAGCTGCTGCGCTACCTCAGCGTGGCCGACCCGCTGCCGCGCGCGGCGCTGGAGGACGTCGAGGTGGAGGGCCACCTCATCAAGGCGGGCGAGACGGTGACCGTCTCCGTGCAGGGCACCAACCGCGACCCGCAGAAGTTCCCCGAGCCCGACCGGCTCGACATCCACCGCAAGGCCACCGGCCACCTGGCCTTCGGGCACGGCGCCCACCAGTGCCTGGGGCAGCAACTGGCCCGCGTCGAGATGGCCGTGGCGTTCCCGGCGCTCTTCGCCCGCTTCCCGACCCTGCGGCTCGCGGTGCCGGCGGAGGAGGTTCAGCTGCGCGACCGCTCCAACATCTACGGTGTCGTCAGCCTGCCCGTCACCTGGGACAAGGAGTAGCCCCATGACCGACACCCGTGAGCCGCTGCACCTCAGCGTCGACCGCGACCGCTGTGCCGGCGCCGGGATGTGCGCCCTGACGGCCCCCGAGGTCTTCGACCAGGACGACGAGGAGGGCCTGGTGGTACTCCTCCACCCCACCCCGTCCCCCGAACACCGCGCCGCCGCCCGCATGGCCGCGGGCCTCTGCCCCGCCGAAGCCATCACCTTCACCACCCCGGCCCCGAAGGACGCGTAGCCACGCGCTCCCTCCCCCGGACCGAGAACCCGCACCGCACGGCGGTGGGGGCTCTCGTGTTGATATTCGGTGGGACACGCTCACGCGCCGAGGCACAATGCCCGTGATGATCTCCACTGCCGACGAGCTGCTCGCCGTTCTCGATCCCCTTCCGCACGCCGACCGGCTTCGACGCACCGCGGTCACCGCTCGGCACCTCGCCGATCGAGGTGAGCTGGGGCCGCTGCTCGTCGCGCTGGACGGGCTCGGACCCTACGAGCGCCGCCTCGCCGCGCTGGCCGCGCTGACCGGTGGGGAGCTCGGGCACCTCGCGGCACGGCTCGGTGATCCCGACCTGGTGGTGCGGCGGTACGCGCTGCGTGGCGCTCGGCGGATGCCCGTCGCGGACGCCGCCGTCGAGGCCGCGTACGACGACGCACCCGCCGTGGTCCGCGCCGACCTCGCACGGCTGCTGCGCGACGGACGGCGGTCGGCACTCGCCGAGCGGCTGGTGCTCCGGGTCCGTACCGAGTACGGCGATCAGGACGCGGCGCGCCTGCTGCCGGGCTGTTCGCCGGAGTTCGCCGCGCGGCTGCTGCCCGAACTCGCCGGGGCGCTCGCCTTCGAGGACTGGAACATCCTGGCCGTCCGCCATCCCGTCGCCGTACTCGACCAGGCGGCGCGGGAACTCGGCGACCTTCCCGAGCGGCTGCGCGACCGCTGGTGGCGGCAGCACGCCACCGGAATCGCCGCCGCGCTGCCCGCCGCACCGGGGCGCGTACTTGACCTGCTGGAACGATTCGGCCCCGACAACCTGCCCGGTCCGGTGCAGGACCGTCTCGGCGACCTCGTCGAGGTGGACGCCGAGCGCGTCGCGCGCTGGCTCGCCGACCCGCGCCGGGCGGCCGCGCGGTGGGAGCGGACCCCCGGCCGGGCGGTCATGCGGCAGCTCGTGGCGGCGGATCCGCCGTCCCTGCCGAGGCTCGCTGCCCGGTGGTTCCACCGGAACGCCTTCGATGTGCTGCTGCGGTCGGTGCCACCGGCACGCCGGGCCGGCTTCGTGGACGCCGTCGTCGCCGCGGGCGATCCCCGCGGGAACGTCCGCGCGCACGCGGGGGTGCTCGCCGTGCTGCCGGCCGCCGAGCGGCACACCAGGGCCCGTACCGCCGTCGAGGCGCACCGCGCCGCAGGCGGTTCGAGCTGGGACCTCTGGGGTCTGCTCGCACTCCTGGAGCCCGCCGAGGCCCGCCCTCAGCTGATGGCCGCTGTCGGTACCGGTGCCGCCGAGGACCGCGGCACGGTCTGGGACCGGCTGGTCGCCAACGCCGGCCACACCCGTGATCCGGAGCAGGTCGCCGAGGTCCTCGCGCTGGCCGCTGGCCGACTGACCAACGAGCGTGACCTCGTACGCTGGGAAGCCCTCACCGCCTTCGCCGACCTGCCGACGCCGCTCGTCGTGGCGGCCTTGGCGGCAGGCCCGTCCGCCGGAGGCCAGGCCGGGGCCGAATCCCTGGAACGGCTCTGCCTGGACGCCCTGCGCGCCCGGGACTGCTCGTCCGGGACCCGGGACACGATCCGGACCCTGGCCGTGACCCTGCTCGGGGCCCAGGACGGCGGGGACGCCGGGAGCGATGCCCGTGGTGACGCCGGTGGTGACGCCTGCGGTGGCGCCGCTCTGCGGACCGCCGTCCGCCTCCTGGAAGCGCTGACCGCGCACACCGGCACGGTCGAATTCGGCGGTCCCACCACCATGCCGCGCGGCAGCGCGATGAGCGCCGTGCTCGACGCACTCGGCCCGTGGCTGGACCGGGCCGCCTCCCGTGGGGACGTCGTTCCCCTGCTCGCCCTGGTCAGGTCCTGCGGCCACCGCGCGTACCGGATCCCGGAGCTCCAGGACCGCCTCGAACACGCCCTGCGCACCTGCCCGGACGGGATGTTCGGCGATGTCGCCGCGGCCTGGCTGGCCGACCCGGCGACGCGCCGCGACCGCGTGGCCGAGCTGGTGACGCGGGAGCCGTCCGCGGTCCACCTGGCTCCGGTGCTCGCCGTACTCGCCTCGGAACGCACCGACCTGTTGGACCAGGCGCTCACCGAAGGCCCGCTCACGGGCGGCGGCCGGTTCCCGGTGGCCGGATCTCCCCGGCCGTTGCCGCCCTTCCGGTACGCCGACAGGTGGCTGCCACGCCAGCAGCGGGCCGCCGCCCGGCTTGCCGCGGGCGTCGTCGACGATCCCGGCCGGGGTCTCGACGAACGTGCCGCACTGCTCCGGGCGGTGGCCCCGGTGCCGGAGTTCGGACGGGCCCTGCTCCAGCGGTACGCCACCCCGGCCGACGATGCCGAGCCCGCGCTGACGGCAGCGGCCTTGGACGCGGCCGCCCACACGGACGACCCCGCCTCCGCCCTCGGCGCCCTGCTCGACCACGCCGGTGACGACCGGGCCGTGGCCGCCTGGTCGGCGGCCGGCCGCGCCGCCGCCCACGCGCGGCCCAGCCACGTCGCGGCTCTGCTCCACGACGTCCTGACCCGTGAGAGCGGGGTGAAGGTCACCGTACGGAAGGCGGCCGCCCGGCTCGCCGTCCGCCACCTTCCCCGGGGCGCCGCCACCGCGCTCCTGTCCACCGTGGGCCGCGCCCCGGGCGTCCACCCGGACGTGCGAGCAGCCGTCGTCGGTCTGGCCACGACGCTGCTGCCCGCCGAGGAGATGTGGGCCCTGCTCGAGTCGGCGGCCACCGACGGGCCGGACGCAGCCCGGCGCGTGCTCGTGGACGTCGACCCGGCGGATCTGGCCCCGGACCACCGCGCGCGGTACGGGGAACTCGTCGCCCGGCTGCCCTTCGTCGGCGACGAAGGAGTAGCGGACCAGGCCCTGTTCAGCCTCCGCGACTGGGTGCGGTACACCCCGGCGGCCGGCGCGGCGCTGGCCGACGTCTACACCGACCTCGCCACGCCCCTGAGTGTCTGGCGGGTGAGCTACGGAATGACGGAGCTGGCCCAGTCCGAACTGTCGCACCCGATCGGTGGCGTGGAGCCCGGCAGCCTTCTGGCGGACGTCGTGGACCGGCTTCTGGCCCTGATCGCGGCCGGCGAACCGGAGGGCGGCGGCGGGCGCGACGGGGATCTTCCCGCCCGCCGTCGCCTGCACTCCCTCATCGGCTCGTCGATCAGGAACCACCGGATGTGCGTGGTCCTGGCCGGGCGACTGGCCTGCGAACCGGCGGTCACCGCCACCCGCACCGCCCTCCTCGTACGGGCGATCGACCTGGAGGCGCCTGAGCTCGAACTACGGCTCTCGCTCCGCGAGTTGGCCGCCGCGGCCGAGGGCCGACCCGTCCTCGCGGCCCGAATAGCCGAAGACCTGGAGGAGGTCCACCGGTACGGCAGCCCGCTCGCCGACCCCACGGCCGCCCTGGCCGTGATCCGCGCGCTGAGCGCCGAGGGCGGTCTCGTGGGAGGCCTGCTGGCCGTCGGCCTCGCCACGGCGCTCGGAGCCCGGCAGAGCTGGCCGGACACCTGCCGCGCAGCCGTCGTCGAACTGCGCCGCCACCGGGAGCCGGAGGTACGGGAGACGGCGCACGCCGTGAGCCTGGGCGGCCACTGAGTCCGGCTGCCCAGCCTCGGGCAGGCCGGCTCCTTGACCTGCGTGGCATCAGCAACTACGTTGCGGTCAGCGTCGGCCCGAACGACCGAGAGGAGGCGACCGGCGGATGAACACCAGCTCTGACCTGGCTCGCCTCGCCCACACCACGGTCTGGGTTCCGGGTCGTATCGCGCACGGCTGCTGACACGCCGGCCGCCGAAGCCGTTCCGATGTGCCCTTCCGCGGCGCGTTCCGGGCTTCACCTCACCGCCCCCTTCTCTTCGCACGCCGCCGGCGCACGCCCCTGCCGCGTGCCGCTTCGCGCGCCCGTTGTTGCCACGTGGCGCCGCTGAACACAGAAAGCTGCCTGAAATTGGCGAATCTGGCTAATACTGTTGAATCGACCGATCATGCCCCGGAACGAAGGTCTGTCATGGAAACGGCGCGGATCACCGTCAACGGGACCGAAGCACCGATCTCCCCGGCCGCACCCCACACCACCGTGCTGGATTTCCTGCGCGAGCGTGGGCTCACCGGCACCAAGGAGGGCTGCGCGGAGGGTGAATGCGGGGCCTGTTCGGTCCTGGTGGCCCGTCCCGGGGTGAACAGGCCCACCGACTGGGTGGCCGTCAACGCCTGCCTGGTCCCGGTCGCCTCGCTCGACGGTCAGGAGATCGTCACCTCCGAGGGTCTCGCCACCCCCGGCGCGCCCGGTACGCCGCCCACCCTGCACCCGGTGCAGGAGGAGATGGCGGTCCGCGGCGGCTCCCAATGCGGGTACTGCACGCCGGGGTTCATCTGCAGCATGGCCGCCGAGTACTACCGGCCCGACCGCTGCGCGCACGCGGAATCGGAATCGGAGTTGGAGTCCGATCCGGGCGCCATCTCTGCCGACACCGCCGACCCCGAGCACGGTCCGAACGGGTTCGATCTGCACGCCCTCAGCGGAAACCTGTGCCGCTGCACCGGCTACCGCCCCATCCGGGACGCCGCGTTCGCCGTCGGTCGGCCCACCGACGAGGACCCGCTGGCGCGGCGACGCGAGCAGTCCCCGCCCACACCGGCCGCCACCGAGTACGCCCAGGACGGCCGCGCCTTCCTCCGGAAGGAAACCCTGGCCGAGACAGTGCGGTTGCTCAGCGAGCGGCCCGACGCCGTGGTGGTCGCGGGCTCCACCGACTGGGGTGTGGAGGTGAACATCCGGTCCCGAAGGGCGGATTGTGTCGTCGCCGTCGACCGGCTGCCCGAACTGCGGGAGCTGCGCGTCGAGTCCGACCACATCGAGATCGGTGCCGCGCTGAGCCTCACCGAGATCGAACGCCGCCTCGACGGCAGCGTGCCCCTGCTCGCCGAGCTGTTCCCGCAGTTCGCCTCCCGGCTCATCCGCAACGGTGCGACCCTCGGCGGCAACCTGGGTACCGGCTCCCCCATCGGCGACAGTCCACCCGTACTGCTCGCGCTGGAGGCGGCGGTGGTACTCGCCGGCACCGACGGTGAGCGCGAGGTCCCACTGGCGGAGTACTTCACCGGCTACCGGCAGAGCGTGCGCCGTCCCGGCGAGCTGATCCGCGCGGTGCGCGTCCCGCTGCCGCTGTCGCCGGTGGTGGCCTTCCACAAGATCGCCAAGCGGCGCTTCGACGACATCTCCAGCGTCGCGGTCGCCTTCGCGCTCGACATCCAGGACGGGACCGTCGTCAAGGCACGGATCGGCCTGGGCGGCGTGGCCGCCACCCCCATCCGCGCCCTCGCCGCCGAGGAGGCCCTGGAGGGCGAGGCGTGGACGGCGGAGACCGTCGAGGCCGCGGCGCGGGTGCTGCGGGCGGCGGGGACGCCGATGAACGACCATCGCGCCAGCGCCGGTTATCGCTCCGCGATGCTCGGCCAGAGCCTGCTGAAACTGTACGCGCGGAGCACCGAGGCGGTGTCGTCATGAGCCAGTTGTCCGATCGCCCCGAGAAGCCGGTCGTCGGCGTCTCGATGCCGCACGAGAGTGCCGCTCTCCATGTCACCGGTACCGCGCTCTACACCGACGACCTGGTCCACCGCACCAAGGACGTACTGCACGCCCACCCGGTCCAGGTCATGAAGGCCCACGGCAGGATCACCGCGCTGCGCACCGAGCCCGCGCTCGCCGTGCCCGGTGTGGTCCGCGTACTGACCGGCGCCGACGTGCCCGGCGTCAACGACGCCGGGATGAAGCACGACGAGCCGCTCTTCCCCGACGAGGTCATGTTCCACGGCCACGCGGTCGCCTGGGTCCTCGGCGAGACCCTGGAGGCGGCCCGGCTCGGCGCGGCGGCCGTCGAGGTGGAGCTCGACGAACGGCCCTCCGTGATCACCCTTGAGGAGGCCATCGCGGCGGAGAGCTTCCACGGCGCCCGGCCCACGATGGTGACCGGCGACGTCGACGCCGGCTTCGCCGAGTCCGCCCACGTCTTCACCGGCGAGTTCCAGTTCTCCGACCAGGAGCACTTCTACCTGGAGACGCACGCGGCGCTGGCCTACGTCGACGAGGCCGAGCAGATGTTCGTCCAGAGCAGCACCCAGCACCCCTCGGAGACCCAGGAGATCGTCGCGCACGTCCTCGGTCTGCACAGCCACGAGGTCACCGTGCAGTGTCTGCGGATGGGCGGCGGCTTCGGCGGCAAGGAGATGCAGCCGCACGGCTTCGCGGCCGTCGCCGCGCTCGGCGCCAAGCTGACGGGCCGGCCGGTCCGGGTACGGCTCAACCGGACGCAGGACCTGACCATGTCGGGCAAGCGGCACGGATTCCGCGCCGAGTGGAAGATCGGCTTCGACGCCGACGGCCGCATCCAGGCCCTGGAGGCCACCCTCACCGCGGACGGCGGCTGGAGCCTGGACCTGTCCGAGCCCGTCGTCGCCCGGGCGCTCTGCCACATCGACAACACGTACTGGATCCCCAACGCGCGCGTGACCGGTCGGATCGCCAAGACCAACAAGGTCTCCAACACGGCCTTCCGCGGCTTCGGCGGACCGCAGGGCATGCTGGTGATCGAGGACATCATGGGCCGGTGCGCCCCGCTGCTCGGCCTGGACCCGATGGAGCTGCGGAAGCGCAACTTCTACCGGCCTGGGCTCGGCCAGTCGACTCCGTACGGGCAGCCGGTCACCCAGCCCGAGCGGATCACCGCAGTCTGGCGGCAGGTCGAGGAGAACGGCGGCATCGCCGACCGCAAGCGCGAGATCGCCGCCTTCAACGCCGCGCACCCGCACACCAAGCGGGCGCTGGCGATCACCGGCATCAAGTTCGGCATCTCCTTCAACCTCACCGCCTTCAACCAGGGCGGCGCGCTGGTGCTGATCTACAAAGACGGCTCCGTCCTGATCAACCACGGCGGCACCGAGATGGGCCAGGGCCTGCACACCAAGATGCTGCAGGTGGCCGCGACCACACTGGGCATCCCGCCGCACAAGGTGCGGCTGGCCCCGACGCGTACCGACAAGGTGCCCAACACCTCCGCGACCGCCGCGAGCGCGGGTACGGATCTCAACGGCGCGGCGGTGAAGAACGCCTGCGAGCAGTTGCGCGAGCGGCTGCTGCGGGTGGCCGCCACCCAGCTGGGCGCGAACGCCTCGGACGTACGCATCGTCGAGGGCGTCGCGCGCACCCTGGGCAGCGACTCGGAGCTGGCCTGGGACGACCTGGTGCGCACCGCGTACCTCCAGCGGGTCCAGTTGTCGGCGGCCGGTTTCTACCGGACCGAGGGGCTGCACTGGGACGCGAAGGCGTTCAAGGGGTCGCCGTTCAAGTACTTCTCGTACGGCGCCGCGGCGGCCGAGGTGGAGGTGGACGGCTTCACCGGCGCGTACCGCATCCGGCGCGTGGACATCGTGCACGACGTCGGCGACAGCCTGTCCCCGATGATCGACATCGGTCAGGTGGAGGGTGGTTTCGTGCAGGGCGCGGGCTGGCTGACGCTCGAGGACCTGCGCTGGGACGCCGGTGAGGGACCGAACCGGGGCCGGCTGCTGACCCAGGCGGCGAGCACGTACAAGCTGCCGAGCTTCTCGGAGATGCCCGAGGAGTTCAACGTGACGCTGCTCCAGAACGCCACCGAGGAGGGCGCGGTCTACGGTTCGAAGGCGGTGGGTGAGCCTCCGCTGATGCTGGCGTTCTCGGTGCGCGAGGCGCTGCGGCAGGCCGCCGCCGCGTTCGGGCCGAGCGGGGTCGGTGTCGAACTGGCCTCGCCCGCGACGCCGGAGGCGGTGTACTGGGCGATCGAGGCGGCTCGCGAGGGCGTCTCCCCGCGGCGGGCCGACGTGTTGAGCGGTGCCTGACATGACATGGGTCGCCGCGGTCGCACGGCTGCGAGCACGCCGGGAGTCCGGCGTACTGGTGACCGTCGCGACCGTGCGCGGCCATGCCCCGCGCGACGCCGGCGCGAAGCTCGTGGTGGGGCGGACCGAGACATGGGGCTCGATCGGTGGCGGCAACGTGGAGGCCGTCGCGATCGATCGGGCCCGGCAGATGATCTCCGTACCCAAGCCGGCGCCGGAGCCGGAGCTGATCGACTTCGCCCTGAACGACAAGGTGACCAACCGGCATGGCGTGCAGTGCTGCGGCGGTACGGTCTCGGTGCTGCTCGAACCGCTGCCGGTGGTACGGGCGGTGGCGATCTTCGGCGTGGGCCACGTCGGCCTCGAACTGGCGCGCGTCCTGGCGCGCCAGGACCTCGACCTCCATCTGATCGACAGCCGCGCCGACATCCTCACCAAGGAGCGGCTCGACGTCCTGGCGGACGCGGTCGCGCAGGTGCACGTGCACCACACGCCCTTGCTGCCCGAGGAGGTCCTGGAGGACCTGCCGCCCGGCACCCACGTCCTGATCATGACCCACGACCACGCGGAGGACGCCGCCCTGTGCGACGCGGCCCTGCGCACCACCCACCTCGGCTCGATCGGCCTGATCGGCTCGGCGGCCAAGTGGACCCGCTTCCGCAAACGCCTCGCCACGGAGGGCGGCCACGCGGACGCGACCATCGACCGGATCAAGACCCCGATCGGCCTGCCGGACATCACGGGCAAGGAACCCGCGACGATCGCGGTGAGCGTCGCCGCGGACCTGCTCCGCACGTTCGAATCGGAAGGGGGCTGAGGGCGGGGGACCCGGGTCCAGGCTTTCCTGGCGGCGGCTCGCCAGAGCGACTTCGAGGCTTTTCCTATGCGCCGACGCCAATATCCGCCAATTGGCCGAGCAGGCCTCAAGAACTTCAACTCAGCCACCCGGGCCGCGAATTGGCCTGTACTGAGAAGGCCATCGCATGGGGCTTCAGGCTACCTTTCCAGTCGATCCGGAAAGCACCCGCACATTCCCGCATCCATCAACCACAAAGGAATGAGGGCCTCATGAAATCAAAGCTGGCCACAGCAACCGTTCTCGGCGTCGCCGCAATCGGAATGACCCTCACCGCACCCACCGCGCACGCGGCCTCCCCCTCCCCCACGTCCGCGGCGACCTGCCAGAACTGGACCGTGAGCAGCGGGCAGGGCAAGGGCTCCGGCACACACTGCTCCGACGGTGTCGTGTCCGGCTGGGTGGAGGACACCAAGGCCGACGGACGGTGTCCGTACGTGATCCTGAACACCAGCGGCGGCGCCATCCACAGTCCGTGGGTCGGACCCAAGGGCGCGAAGAAGAACTTCTCCTTCTCGGGAATCTGGGGCACGGTGACGTACTCCATGGGTTACGTCAACTGCTGAACGCGCTCGGCCTTCTGAAGACTCCGGGGCTTGGGTTCCCGTTCCCGAGCCCAAGCCCCAGGGCATCGACGGCGTGCCCGGCGCCGACGAAGCGCTCAGCCGCCGCTCGACGAGCGGGCCCGTAGCTGCGGAAGTACGAAGAGGCGGTGTCGGGGGGCGGCCGGCTGGTCGAGTCTGCGTACCAGCAAGTCCACGGCGGACGCGCCGACTTCGTACTTGGCGGGGGCGACCGCGCTCAGCGGGATGTCGGCGAGGCCCGCCACCTCGTCGTCGTACGCGACGATCGCGAGGTCGCCCGGCACCTGGATCGACCGCGCGCGCAACCGCCGCAGCAGCGCGAGTGCCACGTTGTCGGGGTGGGCGATGACGGCGTCGACGCGGCCCTCCGCCACGGCGTCGAGCAGTTCCTCGATCGGGCCGTCGTACTCCCGGCTCCCAGGGCTCGCGTCGGGGATGTCCAGGACGGGTGCCGTACCGGGGGCTTCGAGGCCCGCCGCGCGTACCCCGGCTTCGAAGCCCTCGATGATCCACTGCGCGGTCGGGCTCGTCCCGCGGACGAGCAGGACGAGGCGGCGGCGGCCCGCGTCCGCGAGGTGCCGTACGGCAAGGCGCGCTCCATGGACGTGGTCGGAGACGACGTGGTCGATCCCGGCCGCCTCGTCCGCGTCGGGGCGGCGCTCCACGATCACGACGGGGACGGGCAGTTCCTCGTACCAGCCGCGCGGCCCCGACGGGACCACGAGCAGCCCGTCGATCCCGTCGCCGATCATCCGCTCGACCTGCGCGCGCTCCTCGTCGGCGTCGTACCCCGAGATGTCGAGGATCAGGCGGACGTTCCGAGCGGCGGCGGCTTCCCGCGCGCCCTTGATCACCTCGGGGTAGTAGTAGTCGGCCGCCGGCACGATCAGACCTATGACGCGTTCCCGGCCCGGGCGCGCAGGCGCGTGGGAAGCCGCCTCGGCGGGAGCCGTCTCCGCCCAGGTCTCGGGGAGCATGGCCCCGCCGTGCACCCGGGCGACAAGGCCACGGTCGGCGAGGATCTCCACATCCCGGCGGACCGTGACCGGAGACACGCCCAACTCGGCCGCGAAGTCGCTGACTCGAAGCGAGCCCTCCTCCCGTAGCCTCCGCAGGATCGCCTGGTGCCTGTGTTCCGCGTGCACTGTCCCGCTCCCCTCCTAGGACACCCCAGTTCAGGCGCAGTGTAGCGAGCAACCTTCAGGGTCGTCGATCGATTCTGATTGTTTGTGTCTGTACGGACAACCATCGGCTGTTTCTGTCCAAACCGTTGCCTTGTTGATTTTCAGCGTGTTAGAAACCCCACGCTTACGAGCCAGCGACAGCGCCGAGGCAACGACGCGCTCCTCCCGTAAAGGTCGTCTCCCATGCCATCTCCCTGGCGCCGCCGCACCTTCCTCCACGCCGCCGGTGGGGGCGCGCTCGCCCTCGGACTCAACGGAGCGCTCGCTCACCCGTCCGCCGCAGCCGAAGTCCCCGCGTCCGACGCCGAGTTCGACCTGCTGCGCGCCAAGTGGCGCGACCTCATCCTCGGTACGGGTTTCAGCCCGACGGCCGAGCCGTACCGGACCATCCTCACCACCCTCGGCACGACCGCGGCCGGCTTCGCCGCGACCATGGCCCCGGCGAGCGGTTCGCTCTGGCCCGGCCGTTCCTGGACCGACCCGGAGCCCGACCTCGACGCCGAGTCGTACGCCTTCTCGGCGACGATGAACGACAGTTACAACCGGCTGCGCACCATGGCCGAGGCGTACTCCCAGCCGGGCACCGGACTGACCGGGGACCCCGGCCTCCGTGACGCGATCCTCACCGGCCTCGACCACCTCCGCGCCGAGGTCTACAACGAGAACACCACGCGCTACGGCAACTGGTACAACTGGCAGATCGGCGCCCCGCAGGCCCTGATGGACACCTGCGTGCTGATGTACGAGCACCTGTCGGCGGAGCGGATCGCCGGCTACTGCCGGGCCGTGGACGCCTTCGTACCGGACTCGGTCTTCGACTCGTACACGGGAACCAGTACGGGTGCCAATCGGGTCGACCTGTGTCGCGGGGTCATCCTGCGCGGGATCGTCGGCAAGGACGCGGGCAAGATCGCACGGGCGTCCCAGGCGCTGGCCCCGGTGTTCCCCTACGTCACCTCGGGCGACGGTTTCTACGACGACGGGTCGTTCGTCCAGCACCGCAACGTCCCCTACATCGGCGGCTACGGCGCGGTGCTCCACGACGGTGTGGGCCGGCTGCTCGCGCTGCTGCGCGGGTCGAGCTGGGAGGTGACGGGCGCCGGCACCCAGGTCTTCCTCGACACGATCGAGAAGGCCGTCGCCCCCTTCATCTACAACGGCCTGATGATGGACAACGTCAGCAGCCGGGGCATCAGCCGCATCGGCACCAACGAACACCAGCGCGCCCACGGCCTGATGGCGACCATCCTGTTGCTCGGCCAGGGCGCGAGCCCCGAGGAGAACGCCCGCTGGCGCGCGATGGTCAAAGGCTGGCTGCAACGCGACTACCACTACCCCGCGCTGAAGAACCCCGGCCTGAGCCTCATCAGGGCCTCGCTCCTGCAGGCGCTCCAGGACGACACCTCGGTCAAGGCCGCCCCCGAGCCCGTCGAGCACCGGCTGTTCCACAACATGGCGCGGGCGACCCACCGCCGGCGCGACTGGGCGGCCTCCGTCTCCATGGCCTCGAACCGCATCGCCCACTACGAGTTCGGGAACGGCGAGCACGCCCGCGGCTACCACACCGGCGCCGGCTGGCTCTCCTGGTGGGGCAGTGACTTCGGCCTTGAGCAGTACTCGGACGCCTACTGGCCCACCGTCGACCCGTACCGCCTGCCCGGCATCACCGCCTCGCGCAAGCCGCTGGCCGACGGCGAGGGCGGCAACTGGGGACAGCCGATGCCGGACGCCGCCTGGGTCGGCGGCACCAGCGACGGCGAGTACGCCGCCGTCGGCCAGCACCTCAAGGGCATCTCCAGCACCATGGTCGCCAGGAAGTCCTGGTTCTTCCTCGACGACTCCGTCGTCTGCCTCGGCGCCGGCATCAGCGCGGCCGACGGCCACGCCGTCGAGACGACCGTCGACAACCGTGCGCTCGGTGCCACCGGCGCCCCGGTCCTCACTGTCGACGGCAAGGCGCAGTCACTGGCGCAGGGGTGGACGGGCACCTTCGAGGACGCCGAGTGGGCCCACATCGCCGGACAGGCAGGGTACGTCTTCCCCGGCGGGGCCAGGCTCCACGCCGTACGCGAGGAACGCACCGGCTCCTGGCGGGACATCAACTCCGGTGGCTCCCCCGACCCGATCACCCGCCGCTACCTGACCCTCTTCGCCGACCACGGCGTCGACCCCACCGACGGCGACTACGCCTACGTCCTGCTGCCCGGGGCCAGCGCCCGGGCCACGGCCCAACGCGCGTGCGACAGGCGGTGGTTGCGGATCCTCGCCAACTCGGCCGGCCAACAGGGCGTACGCGTCCCGAAGCTGGGCCTCACGGCCGTCAACTTCTGGTCGGCGGGCACCGTCGACAGGCTCCGTGCGAGTGCCCCCGCCTCCGTCCTCGTACGGGAGCACCGCAACGGCACGGCGACCATCGTCGTCTCGGATCCAGCGCGGCAGGCCACGTCCCTGGACGTCGTCTGGAACCGGCGAGTGAGCAAGGTGCTCTCGAAGCCCGCCACGGTCACCGCCGCGACCACCGTCGGCTCGTCGCTGAAGCTCACCTTCGGCGACCTCACCGGCCAGGCCGGCGCCCCGCAGAAGATCACCGTCCGCCTCGGCTGACCCAAGCCCGGGAGGCGCCTGCCCAGGCCGGGGCGGGCGCCTCCCGCGAAATCCCGCTCCCCTCACCCCACCGGAGGAATCCATGCGTCTCAGCAACGTCCACGGTGTCGCCCGCTCCGCACTCCCCCTCGCCGCGGCGCTCTCCCTCGTCCTCGCGACACCGGCGCACGCCGCGGTCGAATGGGACGGCGACGCGGACAACGGAGGCACCGCCGTGTTCGCCTCGATCCTGTGCGACTCCCCTTCGTACGTGTACCAGCCGGACTGGAGCGACGGTCGCGGGAAGATCTTCGGCTTCACCAAGGCGGCGGGCTCCGAGCGGTGCGAGGGGCACGGCATCGCCGGCCGCACCCTCACGTCCGGCAGGACGTACTGGTTCGGCTGGGAGTCCATGACCAAGACGGGCAACGCCCAGACCGTGTTCCAGTGGAAGTCCTGGGGAACCGGCGAGGAGCACGACCAGAACTACCCGGTGCTCATGAAGGTCGAGGACAGCCGGTTGAAGATCTGGTACGTCGCCCCGGGCGAGCAGTGGATCTCCGCCGGCAGCGTCGCCTGGACGCCGGGCACCTGGAACAAGATCGAGCTGGGCATCAACGCCCAGACCTCGACGAGCGGTTCCTTCGCCCTGTACGTCAACGGCCAACTGGTCGTCGACCGTCAGAACGCCCGGACCTGGGACCTCAAGGGCAACGTCCCGCGCTGGGGCTCGTACGGCTCGACCATCTTCGACGTCGAGTCGGTCCACTGGGTCGACGGCCTGAAGATGGGGACGACGCGCGCCGACGTCGACTGAACCACCGTACGAGCACTTCGAAGGAGCAGCACGCCCGCCCGCCCGGGTCAGCCGTGCTTCTTCGCGTAGGCGCGGGCGTAGGCGTCCGCGGCGACGAGTGAGTCCAGCACCATGCCGGGCGTGACCGCGAAGGGCATGTTGTGCGTCGTCTCGCCCTCGGCGGTGGCCGCGCGGGCGATGGCGAGGAGCTCTTCGCGGCCCGCGTCGGCGAGGCCGATCTCGGCGAGGGTGGTGGGCAGTCCGACCTCGTGGCTGAAGCGGAGGAAGGTGTCGATCTCCTCGGTCGGGGAGCCCTCCATGACCAGTTGGGCCAGGGTGCCCATGTTGACCTTCTCGCCGTGCATGAAGGCGCCGGTGTTCGGCGACGCGGTGAAGCCGTTGTGGATGCCGTGGGCGGCGGCCAGGCCACAGCTCTCGAACCCGAGCCCGGAGAGCAGCGTGTTCGCCTCGGTGACCTTCTCCAGGGCGGGGGTCACGACGTGCTGCTCGGCCGCGGTCTTGGCCTGGACGCCGTACTCCATGAGGGTCTCCCAGCACAGCCGGGCCAGGCTGAGGGCCGCGTCGGTGGCCAGGCCTCCGGCCATCGCGACACTCCGGGCCTGGACGCAGGCGCGGGCCTCGTACCAGGTGGCCAGGGCGTCACCCATCCCGGAGACGATGAAGCGGCTCGGGGCGTTGGCGATGTACGCGGTGTCGACGAGGACGAGGTTCGGGTTGCGGTGCAGGCCGAAGAAGTACCGGTCGAACGCCCCGTCCTCGGTGTAGATGACGGCGTGCGCGCTGGTCGGCGCGTCGGTGGACGCCACCGTGGGGGCGCTGACCGACGGGATGCCGTCGCAGATGAAGCCGACCGACTTCGCGGTGTCGACGGTCATGCCGCCGCCGATCCCGATCACGACGTTCGCGCCGACCTCGCGGACCCGGGCCACGATCCGGTCGATCTCCACCTGCGTGCACTTGCCGCCGAAGGTCTCCCGCGTCATCCGGACGCCCGCGTCGGCGAGGGACTTCTCCGCGGTCTCCCCGGCGAAGCCCCACACGCCGTCGTCGGCGAGGACCAGTGCGTGGTCGCCCAGTTGGGAGACGTGCTGACCCAACTCCCGCATGGCGCCCGCGCCCTGGACGTACTTGGGCGGGCTGATCAGGACGCGGGTGGTGACGGTGTTCAAGGGAGACCTCCTGTGGGGGCCAGGCGCTTACTTGCCCTGCGCTAATTCCTGCTGTGGCGGAAGAATCAGGGAAGGAACTGAGAGACGGGCATCCGGAGGATTCACGGAGCCTTCGAATGGAGTATGGCACAGGGATTTTGAGCTCCAAATACGATGGCGAATGGGAATGCGGGCGAGATTGCCAAGGGGCCTGCGAGGTGAGGACCTTCGCCCATGGCCATGGGGACCAACGCCTCGTTCCTCGGGCGAACCGTGCGGGTGAGAATCGGTTCGACATACCTCTCCGATATTCCCGTCATCAGTTCTGCCGCGGGCGCCGAACGCCGCCCCGCAACCGCGCCGCCGCGCCGCCGCGACAATTTCGATACGAGTAAAGCCGCACGAGGGAGACACCCGCCTTGAAGAAGCTCATCAACACTCCTCAGAGCGTGGTCTCCGACGCACTACGGGGCATGGCGGCGACGCATCGAGAGCTGAACGTGGACGCGGAGGCCGGGATCGTCACACGGGCCGGCGGGAAGGTTCCGGGCAAGGTCGGCATCCTGTCCGGCGGCGGCAGCGGGCACGAGCCGCTGCACGCGGGCTTCGTCGGCCACGGCATGCTGGACGCCGCCGTCGCGGGCCCGGTCTTCACCTCACCGGTCCCGGACCGCATCCACGAGGGCATCACCGCCGTCGACTCCGGCGCCGGTGTGCTGGTCGTCGTCAAGAACTACACCGGCGACATACTGAACTTCGGCATGGCCACGGAGGACGCCGACGACGAGGGCATCGCGGTCGAGACCGTCGTCGTGGACGACGACGTGGCCGTCGCCCGCGGTGAGGGTGCGGGCCGCCGAGGCACGGGCGCGACGCTCTTCGTGGAGAAGCTGGCCGGCGCCCTCGCCGAGACCGGTGCCCGGCTCGCGGAGGTCGCCGCGCTGGCCCGCAGGACCAATGAGCGCAGCCGCAGCTTCGGCGTGGCCCTCTCCTCCTGCACCACGCCCGCCAACGGTGCCCCCAACTTCGAACTGGGCGCGGACGAGATCGAGATCGGCGTCGGCATCCATGGCGAGCCGGGCCGCCGCCGCGCTCGCCTGACCACCGCCGCCGAGACGGCAGACATCATGCTCGACGCCATCCTCGAAGACCTCCCCGAGGCGGACGGCGACCCGGTGATCCTCCTCGTCAACGGCCTGGGCGCCACCCCGCCGGTCGAGCTCTACGTCGTACGCGCCGAGGTCGAGCGGATTCTCACCGCGCGCGGCATCCGCACGGCCCGCTCGCTGGTCGGCAACTACGTCACCAGCCTCGACATGGCCGGCTGCACCCTGACCCTGTGCCGCGCGGACGAGTCGATGCTCGACCTCTGGGACGCGCCGGTGCAGACGCCTTCTCTGCGCTGGGGCGTCTGAAGCCCCGCCACCCGGCCCCCTCCCCCTCCCCCACCCGCAGGCCCCCCATCAGGAAGAACGATCCCGTGACGGCTGCTGCCCCCACCCCCGACCCCGCTCTCGATGTCGCGTACTTCCGCCGCTGGCTGACGGCGGCCGCCCAGCTCTTCGTGCGGGACGAAGCACGGCTGACCGCCCTGGACGCGGCGATCGGTGACGGCGACCACGGCGCGAACATGGTGCGAGGCTTCGCCGCGGCACGCGTCGCCGCCGACCAGTCCCCGGCGGTGACTCCCGGTGAGCTCCTGGGGCAGGCCGGCACCACCCTCACGAACACCGTCGGCGGCGCGTCCGGCCCGCTGTTCGGCATGGCTCTGCGCCGTACCGGCAAGCGGTTCGGCTCCGAGACCGCTGTCACCGGCGAGCAGTTCGCGTCCTCGCTGCGTGCGGGAGCCGAGGCGGTGAGCAAGCTCGGCGGGGCGGTTGCCGGTGATGCGACGCTGCTGGACGCCCTGCTCCCGGCACTCGACGCCCTCGACGGCGCACTGGCGGCCGGTACCCCGCTGACCGAGGCCTTGCGGACCGCTCGCGCGGCGGCCGAGCGAGGGGCCGAGGCGACCGGCCCGATGCAGGCCCGCAAGGGCAGGGCCAGCTACCTCGGCGAGCGCTCCATCGGCCATCAGGACGCGGGCGCCAACTCCGTCGTACTGCTCTTCGACGCCCTCACCATCGCGGCGGACTCCTCGTGGCAGCCGGAGCCGACCGCCGCCGCGTCGCCGCAGGAGTCCGTCGAAGCGGTGCGGAGCACACCCCGGTCGGGTGGTGGGCGCGTCGGCGTCGTGCTGGTCTCGCACAGCCGTGAAGTGGCCGAGGCCACAGCCGAGTTGGCGAAGGCCTTGGTCGGCTCCGGCGACATCGCCCCGGTACTGGCGGCCGGCGGCACCGACGACGGCCGGATCGGGACGAGCGCGGAACGCATCCACGCCGCGGCTCTGAAGGCCGACGAGGGCAAGGGTGTCGCGATCCTCTGCGACATGGGCAGTGCGGTACTCACCGTCCAGGCGCTGCTCGGCGAGGGCGACGAACGCACCATGCCGGCCGGCTCCCGGATCGTGGACGCGCCTTTCGTCGAGGGAGCGGTCGGCGTCGTCGTCACCGCTTCGGCGGGCGGGGACATCGACATGGTCGTGGCGGCGGGCGAGGACGCGCGCAACTACCGCAAGGGCTGAGAGGCGCTGCCCGTAGGCGCGCTGATCGCTGGCCCCCGGTTCGCGGCCCCGCGAGAATGCGGCCATGACCGATGACTCAGCGAACCCCGCCGTCCGCGTCGAGCGTGAGGGGCCCGTGACGACCGTCGTGCTGTCACGGCCCTCCGCCCGCAACGCCGTGGACGGACCGACGGCCCGCCAACTGGCCGACGCTTTCCGCGCGTTCGACGCGGACCCCGACGCCTCGGTCGCCGTCCTGTGGGGCGAGGGCGGGACCTTCTGCGCGGGCGCCGACCTCAAGGCGATCGGCACCGAGCGCGGCAACCGGGTGGAACCGGACGGCGACGGCCCGATGGGCCCTACCCGGCTGCACCTCTCCAAGCCGGTCATCGCGGCAGTCGCCGGCCACGCCGTGGCCGGCGGGCTCGAACTCGCCCTGTGGTGCGACCTCCGCGTGGCCGAGGAGGACGCGGTCTTCGGCGTGTTCTGCCGCCGATGGGGTGTGCCGCTGATCGACGGCGGTACGGTCCGACTCCCCCGGCTGATCGGCGAGAGCCGCGCGATGGACCTCATCCTCACCGGCCGCGCCGTACCGGCGCCCGAGGCGTACGCCATGGGCCTCGCCAACCGCCTCGTCCCGCCGGGCCAGGCCCGGGCGGCGGCGGAGGAACTCGCTCGGGAGATCGCGGCCTTCCCCCAGCTGTGCCTGCGGCACGACCGGCTGTCCGTACGCGAGCAGCACGGGCTGCCCGAGCCCGAGGCCCTGGCGGCGGAGCTGCGGCACGGGATGGTGCCCCTGTCGGCCGGCGAGACGGTCTCGGGAGCCGCCCGCTTCACCGCGGGCCAGGGAAGGCACGGCTCTTTCGGCGACTGAGGTGACTGAGGCGACTGACCGGTCGACGGTCGGCGAGGAATCTGACACCTTCCCGGCCGGGCCGAGCGGACCACACCACCCTCTTTTGCTAATGGAATCCATTTTCATATACGGTCTCGGGGACAGCACCGCCGCCGCCACACCCAGGAGATCCGATGGCCGTCCCCAAGCGGAAGATGTCCCGCAGCAACACCCGTCACCGCCGCGCGCAGTGGAAGGCGACCACCCCTCAGCTGGTGCCGATCACCGTCGACGGCTCGGTCTACCAGGTGCCGCAGCGCCTGGTGAAGGCGTACGAGCGCGGCCTGCTGCGCCCCGAGGGCTGACCCCATGGCCGGTACGAACGACGGGAGGCTGCCCGTCACCGTTCTCTCGGGGTTCCTCGGCGCGGGCAAGACCACCCTGCTCAACCACGTCCTGAGCAACCGCGAAGGCCTGCGCGTCGCGGTCGTCGTCAACGACATGAGCGAGATCAACATCGACGCGGCGCTCGTCCGCGGCGGCGGGGCCTCGCTCTCGCGCACCGAGGAGCGGCTGGTCGAGATGACCAACGGGTGCATCTGCTGCACCCTGCGCGACGACCTGCTTGAGGAGGTGGACCGACTCGCCCGGGAGGGCCGCTTCGACTACCTCCTCATCGAGTCCAGCGGTATCTCGGAGCCCATGCCGGTGGCGGCCACCTTCTCCTTCCCCCGCGACGACGGCGCCACCCTCGGCGATCTCGCCCGCCTCGACACCATGGTCACCGTCGTGGACGCCGCGAACTTCCTGCCCGAACTGGAGGGCGGCGACGAACTCGCCGCGCGCGGGCTCGACCAGTACGAGGACGACGAGCGCACCGTCAGCGATCTCCTCATGGACCAGGTCGAGTTCGCCGACGTCATCGTCCTCAACAAGCTCGACCTGATCGGCCCGGACCAGGCCGCACGGCTGCGTGCCACCCTCACCCGCCTCAACCCCGAGGCACGCATCGTGCCCGCCGTACGGGGCAAGGTCGCCCTCGAACAGGTCCTGGGCACAGGCCTGTTCGACGTCGAGCGCGCCCAACAGGCCCCCGGCTGGGTCAAGGAGCTCAACGGGGACCATGTGCCGGAGACCGAGGAGTACGGCATCTCCTCACTCGTGTACCGCTCCGACGCAGCCTTCCACCCCGGCCGCCTCTGGACCTTCGTCACCGAGGGCCTCGACAGCGGGACCCACGGTCGGATCCTGCGCTCCAAGGGCTTCTTCTGGCTCGCGACCCGCCCCCGCGTGACCGGCTTGTGGTCCCAGGCCGGCGCGGTCGCCCGCTTCGAGCCCTCCGGCGCCCGCGGCCCCGGCACGCAGCAAGGCCAGGAGCTCGTGTTCATCGGAACCGGCCTGCGCCCCGCCCCCTTGCGCGCCGCCCTGGACGCCTGCCTCCTCCGCCCGGACGAGCCCGTCCCAGCCGACGACGACTTCCCGGCCTGGGAGACGTACGGCATCGACGACGCCTGCGAACACGAACCCGCGGATTCAACGGCGGCCTGAATCAACGGGCTCGCGAAGCACTGAGGTGAGGCGGGGCAGCGGTCGTGCGCCGCGAGTGGCCCACAGCGTCACGGCGATGTAGAGGACCTGCTCCGGGACGCGCTGCCACAGCGGCGAGGCGGGCTCGCCGGCGAACGGGATCTCGGCGACGGCGGCGTGGATGTTCGCCGGCAGCATGACGACGAACAGCAGCGCCAAGCAGTAGCCGGCGGCACGGCGGGTCCGGCCGATGATCAACCCGACCGCGCCGAGGAGCTCGAGCACACCGGTGAGGTAGACCATCGCCGAGGCGAACGGTACGGCCGACGGGACCATGGCGACGAGGTCGCCATGGTTCGGCATGAACGTGGCCCCCGCCGGAACGAAGTGGGCGCTGGCGGTCAGGAACAGCATGACCGCGACCGCATGGGCCGCCGCCGCGGGCCAGGTGGCGAAGCGCTGTATGCCGAGCGCGCCGAGACCGCGCAGCAGGGCCAGCGAGGCGAGGAGAACGATCAGTGTCATTTTTTTCGCGCTCCGGATCTAGTGGGCCTTGTGGATCTAGTCCGATCTAGTCCGATCTGGCGGATCTAGCGGATCTAGTCATTGTCAAGTTCTTGAGTCGAACGTAAGCCCGGTGCGGTATCTTGTCAATGACAAGTTGAGAGGATCGCGCCTATGCGTAAGAGCGGATACCACCATGGAGATCTACGCCGGACGATCGTCGCCGCCGCCGTAGCGGCGATCGACGAGTCCGGTCTCGACGGGTGGAGCCTGCGCGAGCTGGCCCGGCGCGCGGGGGTCTCCCACGCGGCTCCCGCCCACCACTTCGGCGACAAGACCGGCGTCCTGACGGCCATCGCCACCGATGGGTTCACGCTGCTCGCCGACGCCCTGGAAGCCGCGGAGCAGGACTTCCTCGCCGCGGGCCTGGCCTATGTGGACTTCGCGGTCAACCATCCGGTCCACTTCGCGGTGATGTTCCAGCCGAGCCTCTACGCCGCGGACGACGAGGCCCTCCAGCAGGCGGAGACCCGCGCCGGCGACGTGCTCCGCAAGGGGGCGGGCGCGGCGGCCGCCGGCTCGAACGATGCCCCCGAGCACACCACGCTCGCCGCGTGGTCCGTCGCGCACGGCTTCGCGAATCTATGGATCAGCGGGGCGCTACGACCCGCACCCGGCGTCGACGCCGTCGACGCCGCCCGCCCTGTGCTGCGTACCCTGCTCAAACGGCCGTCGTGAGACAGCCCTCTCAGGTGGTGAAGCGGCGCCGGATGTCAGGGCGTTCGGCGAGGTGCTGGGGGTAGCCGGGGCCGAGGCGTGGGTGGGTGTCGTCGGCCGTCATCGGTTCCTTGCAGGAGGCGCAGACGACCTCGGCGTCGCCCTCGTGACCGCAGCGGTCGTGGTGGAAGACCACCGGCGGTCCCTGCTCGCCGCTGAGCCAGCGGTTGCCCCAGGTGTTCATGGCTGCCAGCACGCCGAAGAAGTCGCGGCCCTTCTCCGTGAGGACGTAGTCGTAGCGGACCGGCTCGTGCTGGTAGGCCTGCTTCTCCATGAGGCCTTCATCGACGAGGCGGCGGAGACGGTCGGTCAGGGTGTTGCGGGCGATGCCGAGCTCCTGCTGGAACGCGTCGAACCGCTTGATCCCGTAGAAGGCCTCCCGCAGGACGAGCGGCGTCCACCAGTCCCCGAGCATGTCCATGGTGCGCGCGACCGAGCACGGCCAGTTCGCGAAAGAGGTCCGCCTCATGGCCTCAGCATAGAGGTCTCATCGTTGGACTCAGCAGGTCGCGCACGTTCCTGAACTCGGTCCGCCCCGCTGGAGCCCACTCGATCCTTCGGCCTATCGGCCCTCATCCCCTTCCATCGCGCGTACCAGGTCGAGCGCTCGGCCCAGGGTGTTCAGCCGGGCTTCCAGGGTCTCGCCGGCGGGGTAGAAGCGGATGGTGTCGACGCCGGCGTCGCGCCACACGCGCAGCCGGTCCCTCACCATGTCCTCGGTGCCGATGAGCGTGGTGGCCAGAACCATGTCGTCGGTGACCAGGTCGGCCGCCCCGTCCCGGTCGCCGGCCTGCCAGCGTTCGCGGACCTCGGCGGCGACGTCGGCCCAACCCTGGCGGCTGTACGCGTTGTTGTAGAAGTTGGTGCTCGCGGAGCCCATGCCGCCGAGGCTGAAGGCCAGTTCCTTCTTCCGGCCGGCCACCATCGCCCGCAGCGCGTCCTCGTCCTCGGCGAAGGCCACCTCGGCGCCCTGGCAGATGTCGAGGTCCGCGCGTGAGCGGCCGGAGGCGGTGAGGCCCGCGTCCAGGTGGTCGAAGTAGGCCTCCTTGGCACCCTCGGGCACAAAGCTCGTACCCAGCCAGCCGTCGGCGATCTCGCCGGTCAGGTGCAGCATCTTCGGCGAAAGGGTCGCCAGATGGATCGGGATGCGGTGCTCGGAGCGGACGCCCAGGCGCATGGGCTTGGCATCCCCGCCGGGCAACGGGATCGTGAACTCCCGCCCGGAGTACGAGACTTTCTCCCCCGCAGCCGCCTGCCGCACGATCTCGACGGTCTCCCGCATCCGTGACAACGGCCTGTCGAAGGGCACGCCGTGCAGCCCTTCGATCACCTGCGGGCCGGACGGGCCGAGCCCCAGGAGGAAGCGTCCCTGGGAGATCTGCGACAGGGTGATCGCCGCGCGGGCGATGGCCATCGGTGTACGGGTGGCGAGCTGGATGATCCCGGAGCCGAGGAGCATGCGCTCCGTCTTGGCGGCGAGATACCCCAACGGCGACGGCGCCTCCGCGCCCCAGGCCTCCGCCACCCAGCAGATGTCCAGGCCCAGCATCTCCGCCTCGGTGACGAAGTCCACCGTCTCCTGCCAGTTGGCCCCGGACGCCTCGACCGTGGTCGACGTACGCATCACACATCCGCCTTTCCGGACTCTTCCGCAAGCTGCTTGATCGCCGTGAGGGTGGCGCCGATATTGGTCTCGAACTCGCGCATCCGCACGAAGACGATCTTCTGTTCCTTCTCCGGCATGCGGTCGATCGCGACGGACAGACCGGAGCGGCCCGGTCCCAGCTGCATCCACTGCCGCAACAGCGTTCCGCCGTCCTCGGGTTGGAGGGTGAACCGCCAGATGGCCGCCGGTTGTTCGGGGTCGTCGGGCAAGCCCTCGACCGCCCAGGCGAACACCCTGGGCGGCTCGCACTCCACGACGCGGGAGGTGGTGGCCCATTCACCCAGCGCCTCGTGCCTGCTGCAGCCCAGGAAGCGGGCCCCAGGCGCGGGTTGCGTTCCGCCGTCCAGCCACTGCACGGACTGCAGCTCCACGCTCAGGCGCGGCATCAGCTCGATGTCGGAGACCAACTCCCAAACCCGTTCCGGCGGGGCGGCGATCCAGATCGGCACCTCGACGGTCGGCTTGTCCGCGTAGCGTGCGCCTGTCCACTCCATGGCCTTGCTGCCTCCTCGTTCCGGAGTTGAACCGCTTTGCGGGCCGGGCGAGTTCGAACTGCTCGCCGGCGGGCGCGAAGCGCTTCGGGGGAAGTCCACGGCGCCCAGCATCGACTAGTGAGTCTATCTACGCAACTGTTCTGGTCATTCGCTTACCGAAGACATGAAGAGGACAGCGAACGGGGGCGACGCGGCGCGCGTCGCCCCCGTTCGTCCTCCGGTTTCAGTGCGGGCTGCTCACCGAGCCTGCGGACGCGCCTTCGGCGCGGACGGCCTCGGCGTCGGCGCCGCTGTGTCGTTCGGCCCACGTCACGAGCGCCGCCCGGCAGGCGTGGTCGAGGTGGTGGACCCCGGAGAGGTCGAGGACCACCCGGCGGTCGGTCGGAAGGGCTTCCAGGCTGTCGAGTATCTGGGGCAGCCGAAGGAAGGTGACGGTCCCCTGGAGCCGTACGCGTACCGAGCCGCGCCCGTCGTCGCTGTGCTCGATCCGCAGGTGCGAAGCTTCCCAGGCAGCCTTCGCGACCGACAGGACGAGGCCGATCAGGACGCCCTCGAACATGCCGACCGCGACGATTGCCGACGCCGTCGCCACGAGGACGACGGCCTCACCCCGGTGACGGTGCCAGAGTGTCAGGACCCCCTTGAACGGGATGAGTTTCCAGCCGGCGTGCACGAGGATCCCGGCCAGCGCGGCCAGCGGGATGTACGCGAGGACGGCGGGCAGCAGGGCGACGAAGAGCAACAGCCAGACGCCGTGCAGGACTCGGGACGCCTTCGTACGGGCACCGGCCTCCGCGTTGGCCGAGCTGCGCACGATGACGGCGGTGAGCGGCAGGGCGCCGAGCAGGCCGCACAGCGCGTTGCCCGAGCCCTGGGCGACGAGCTCCTTGTCGTAGTCCGTTCGCGGTCCCGAGTGGAGCCGGTCGACCGCCGCCGCGCTGAACAGCGACTCGGCGGAGGCGATCAGGGCGAACGCGAGGACTGTGCCGAGGAGGGCGGGATCGGCGAGGGACGAGAGGGCTTCGGCGCCCGGCAGGTGGACAGCCTCCAGTACGCCGCTCACCCGCACGGTCTCCACCGGGAGGCCGAACACGGCGGCCGCGAGGGCGGCAAGCAGGACCGCCACCAGGGCGCCGGGCACCGCCCGGGCCCGGCGCGGCATCCGCCGCCAGCCGACGATGACGAGGACGGTGCCGACCCCGAGGGCGAGCGACACGAGGGCCGTACGGCTGCCCAGCGCATCGACCAGGGCGCCCGGCAGGCCGGTGAGCTTGTCGAGACCGGAGTCCGGGGCGGGCAGGCCCGCCGCCGCGTAGAGCTGCCCGGCGATGATGACCAGGCCGATGCCCGCGAGCATGCCCTCGACGACGGAGAGGGAGATCGCGCGGAACCAGCGGCCCCACCGGAGCAGGCCCATGGCGATCTGCAGCAGACCGGCCACCAGCACGATGACTCCGAGCGCGGGGAGGCCGAAGGCCCGGACCGCCTCGAGGACGAGCACGGTCAGGCCGGCGGCCGGGCCGGAGACCTGGAGGCTGCTGCCCCGCATGAGGCCGGTGACGATTCCGCCGACGATGCCGGTGATGAGGCCAAGTTCGGCGGGGACGCCCGAGGCGACGGCGACGCCGAGGCAGAGCGGGAGGGCGACGAGGAAGACGACGAGCGAGGCGGCGAAGTCCTGCCGCAGGAAGGGCAAGGTGAACGGGAAGGAGGAGGGGCGCGGCATCCGGACGCCCCTCCTCACAGCGCCTCGAAGGCGTCGGCCTCGGAGCGGTACCCCAGGAGGACGACGTACTCGGTGGGGGCGGTATCGGTCGGGGACTGGCCCGCGGCGCGCGGGGCGAACTCCTCAGGGCGCTGTCCGAATCGGCGGGCGTTGTCGATGAGGGGCTGCATGAATGATTCCTCCTGGCGCGCCGTGGGGGCGCGTCGGGCTGACAGGTCGGCGCAGGGTGGTGCCGCCTGTCAGCAGAGGAAGACCTGGAGGGCGGAGGAATCGTGGGCGGCGAGCGGTCTCGGCCGGGCGTCCGGGCCGCCGGTGCGGCCGGCCGACGGGTCCGTGAGCGCCGGGGCGGTGCGGGTGACGAGCGGCGGCGGGCCGGGAGGGCCTGCGGGCGCGGTGACGGCCCGCCGCCGGTCGCGGTGGAGGACGGAGCCCCTGGGGGCCTCGACCTCGCCGCCCCCGGCATGCGCGGCCTCGTACGCCGCGGCTGGCGTGGCCTGCTGGAGCTGGGGCGCCGCGAGCCCGGCGGCGTGGGTAGGCAGGACCCATGTACCGCCGAGGAGGGCGAGGACGAGAAGGAGGGTCGCGCGCAGGGCCACGGACGCGCGGCAGGACGACATCGCGAACGCTCCTCCCTACGGTCACACCATCCTCAGACTTCGCCAAAGCAAGCCCAAGGGCGAGTCAACGAAGAGTAATGCGCCCACGTGGAGGGCACGGCGCAACACCCACGCCGTACGAAGGTTTTCGAATGGAATCAGCCTGATGTTGACGCGAACGGCAGCGTCGGAGGCGGGCCACGCCCGAGAGTCCGTCAGGTCGAGCCCGGCCTCACTTCAGGTGCCGGCCGAAGAACCGGTTGCCGTCGTCCACCTCGAAACCACGGGGTGCCGGTGAATGGTGACCGGCACGGGCCCGCTCGCCGGCACCGGAACGAGCCCGGTCACCGCACCCGGCGGCGTCGATGGACGCCACCGCGTATCCGTACGCCGCACACCGCCGGACCCGGTGAAAACCAGTGGTGGATCTGCTGCCCGGGCATCACGCTGAGCAGCACATTGCCGTGTTGAGGAGGATGCGATGGGTGGGCCTTCGGTAGGGCTGTGGCTGATGGAGCAGCGCAGTGCCCTCGATGTCCTCCCGTGGCTGGAGAGCTTCTGTGAAGTGCGGGTGGAGAACGACGAATCGCTTGAGTTCCACGTCATTCGGCCTGCGGCGATCGGACTTGGGGAGCTGGACGGACCGCCCGGACCGTTTCATCTTGGTCCGGAATCTCTGGAGGACTACCAAGAGCTGGGGTTCCCCGGGCTCGCCAGGCCACCCGTTGCCGAACTGGGGCTGCTCTCCTACTGCTCAGGGCGGGAGAACCACCTGGTCCTGGGGCACCTCGCTCTGGCTCTGGCCGACCTTTTCGACGCGCTGATCGACTTCTGCGGCATGCTCGGGTACCGCTTCTCCCTCCACGACGTCGATGCCGAGGAGGAGGCCGTACGCCTTGCGGAGGCCCGGGCTCTGGTGTCCTCGCTGCCGGGCCGCGTCTGGGAGATGCCCTACGCCGCCTACGGCGGTGGCTGCTGGTACAGCCACGTCGGCGACGGGAACTTCCTGAGGGCTTGGCTCGGCCACCCCGAATTCCGCATGATCAAGTAGCGACGGTAGCTGCCCCTGCTCAACTGCGCGCGCCGACCAGCCACTCCACGACGTCCGACGCCGTATACGCCTCGCCGTGAGCGCTGAGGTCGTTCAGGAAGTCGAGGTCCTGGCCGAGGGTGACGACCGGGGGCTCGACCGTGCCGCCCGGGCGGCGTTGGCCGAGGCCTATCGTGGCGAGGAGGCCGTTGCACAGGCAGAGCTTGCCGTCGGTGGTCGCGGGGTCGCCGCCCTTGCGGGCGTATGCGGCCTCGGGCTCGGCGGGGCAGCGGTAGCCGATGCCGCCCTTGGGGGTGCGATAGGGCGTACGGAGGTAGGCGAGGTCGCAGACGCGGCGGCGGTTCTCCGCCACCGTGGGTTCGGAGAGGGTGCCCGGCAAGTCGGCCACCTTGAAGGGGAAGGCGGTCGGGGACGCGGACGGGTTGTTGCGTACCTTCAACGCGCCCTGCCGCGCACGGGACGTGACCTCCGTACGCAGTTCCGCCGTCATGCCGGAGTCCTCGCACAGGGCGAAGGCGCTGCCGACCTGCACCCCCGCCGCACCCGCCGCGCGCGCCGCGGCGAGCCGCTCGGGGTGGGCGACACCACCCGCGAGCCAGTACGGGATGCCTAGCGCGCTCATCTTGGCGAGGTCGGGCATGTCGCGCGGGCCGTAGATCGGGTTGCCGTCGTCGTCCAGCGTGAGCGCACCTCGCGGCGGGGCGCTGTGGCCGCCGGCACCGTGGGTTTCGATGACGAAGCCGTCGGGCTTGGTGGCCTCGTCACGGGCGAGGTACGAGGCGAGGACGGGCAGCGAGACGATGGCGAGCACGTCGGGGCGCTTGAGCCCCGCCACCACGTCCGCGCCTAGGCTCCCGGCCACCACTTCCGCGCCTGGGTTCCCGGCCACCGCCACGTCCGCGCCTGGGTTCCCGGCCGCCACATCCCCGCCCAGACCGCCGGCCGCCACATCCGTGCCGACGGCCCCGGCAGGTGTCGGTCGCGCGCCGATTTCCACCTCCTGCACGCGGCGGTCCTCGCCCTTGCGCACCTTGCCGGCACCCCCGCACTCGCACGGCCCGTCGCCACCGCCACCGCCGCACTCGGACTCGGACTCGGCCGCCGGAGCCGACAGTTCCGTCGACAGCAGCGCTCGCGGGTCGAAGCGGTGCTCGTACGCCGCTTCGTCCCCGTCGACCGCGATCTTCACCGTCACGGGCTCGGCGCGCGACAGCCGCGTGGCGAGGTCGGGAATGTGCCCGGGGACACCGGCGCCGACGAGCACGTGGTCGACGCCGGCGAGGATGGCGCCGAACAACGCGGGTGCGAGGGCGAGTTGGATCTTCTCCAGGTAGTTCACGCCGACGAGTCCGTCGTGGCCCTCCTTGGCAAGCCACACCTCGACGAAGTTACCGATCACGGTGAGCAGGTCGGCCGCCTCACCGCGTTCGACGCGCAGCATCGGCTCCGTGAGGAAGCGTTCCCCGTCGGCGAGGCCTCCGGGTACGTAGTAGCGCTCCAGGACGGCCGCCGCGAGGGCGGGCACCGGGAAGGCGGCCAGCGCGCGGCGGACGTCGCCGCCGGCGTCGCCGAGCTGGAGCCTGCGGGCCAGGACGGCGCCGAGCGCGGTGCCGGAGACGACGCCGAGCTGTCCCGTACGGGAGACGGCGCGCGCGAGCTGCCAGCCGGAGACACCCACCCCCATGCCGCCTTGGATGACCTGGGGCAGTGCTGTGTTCGTCGTCGGCATGGGGCTCTCATCGCTCTCGACTCGTAACCTACGGAACCGTAGGTTCTCCTCTCCTCATTGTTCGGCATATGAGGGGAGGAGCATGGGCGTCGAACGGCCCCACTGGGCGGGACCAATGGCCCTCGGGGCCGCCAGAGGCCCTATCCGTACGCGACCACCACCGCGATCAGCAGCAGTACGGACAGCACCACCTCCACGGCCCCCACCACCGCCGGCCTCATCCTTCCGAGCCGCGGCATCACCAGCGCCCTGGCGAGGCAGAGGGCGAAGAAGGCCGTGAGCCAGGGTGAGAGGCAGAGCGAGGCCACCGCGAGCACTGCGACGTGGAAGAGGGCCGACGCCCATCCGTACGCCCTGCTGTCGCGCTCGCGGATCATCGTCTTCACGTACCAGACGGTCCCGGTGAAGTAGAGCAGGCAGGCCAGTGCGGGAAGGCCTGCCTGCCCCCACGTTCCCCCGCCCAGCAGCACCGCGACCGGCAGCACTCCGCACGCGGGCACCACCGCGACGAGCCCGTTGACCAACGCTCGCTCACGGTTGGCCCGCGCGTACCAGCAGTTGACCGCGAGGAACGGCAGAGCACAGGCGGCGGCCAGCAGCAGCCAGGGTGCGTGGACGACGAGTGCTGCCGCGAAAGGCGCCAGGGTCGCCCCGAAGACGAGGGCGGGGCGTGTATGGCGGCCGGCGGCCCGGGGGTTGCGGGAGTGGCGGCGCAGGCGCAGCCACTGCTGGGCGTGGAAGAGGGCCATGTACGTCAGCAGCCACGCGGCCAGCAGCACGGCGTGCCAGGGGCTCGGCTCTGCCATCAGCGTCCCCGCGAGGAGCGGCACGAGCAGCATCGCCCAGGCGCCGTGCTGTTGGGGGAGCCATCGGCGCAGGGCACGCGAAGCCATCCAGTCCATCCCATCAGGTGCGTTGTCGATGCGCCGTGCCGAACCCTCACAGTCGTACGGGCGCTGCGTCTCAGGCTGACTGGTCGGCCGTGCGGCGTGCAGGTGCTGTTGGCCCGCCGTCGAGGGGCGAAGGTCCTGCCGGTGAGGTGACCGGGGTCCCATCAGGCGGCTTCCGTACGCCCCCGGGCCCGGAAGGTTCCTCCATTGGGCCCGGGGTGACGGGACCAATGGCGGCAAAACCCCTCACATGCCGCTCATAGGCTCACTAGATCGTGGTCCTTGCGGCGCTCATGCCCGTCGAGCACGACCCAGGCGCATTCGCACATGCTCATGAGGAGTCCCGTTGCAGAAGAAGCAGGGCGGTGACCCCGCCGACCTCCTGATCAAGGCCGGACGGTTCTTCAGCCGCGACACGGTCTCGGACGACCTGCGGACGGTGACGCGCACCGGCGGCCGTGAAGGCGAGTCGTTCTACCGGGACCGCTGGAGCCACGACAAGGTCGTGCACTCGACGCACGGTGTGAACTGCACCGGCTCGTGCCGTTGGAAGGTGTACGTCAAGGACGGCATCATCACCTGGGAGACGCAGGCCACGGACTATCCGAGCGTCGGGCCGGACAGTCCGGAGTACGAGCCCCGCGGCTGCCCGCGTGGCGCTTCCTTCTCCTGGTACACGTACTCGCCGACCCGCGTGCGCTATCCGTACGTGCGCGGTGCCCTGTTGGAGATGTACCGCGAGGCGAAGAGGCGTCTGAAGGATCCCGTGCTCGCCTGGGCGGACATCCAGAACGACCCCGAGCGGCGCCGCCGTTACCAGAAGGCGCGGGGCAAGGGCGGCCTGGTGCGGGCGAGTTGGGACGAGGCCGTGGAGATCGTCGCGGCCGCGCACGTCCACACCATCAAGCGGCACGGGCCCGACCGCGTCGCCGGCTTCTCGCCGATCCCCGCGATGTCGATGGCCTCGCACGCGGCCGGCGCCCGCTTCCACTCGCTGATCGGCGCGCCGATGCTGTCGTTCTACGACTGGTACGCCGACCTCCCGGTCGCCTCACCTCAGGTGTTCGGCGACCAGACCGACGTACCGGAGTCGGGTGACTGGTGGGACGCGGCGTATCTGATGATGTGGGGCTCGAACGTTCCCGTCACGCGGACCCCGGACGCCCACTGGATGACCGAGGCGCGCTACCGCGGCCAGAAGGTCGTCGCCGTGTCCCCCGACTACGCGGACAACACCAAGTTCGCCGACGAGTGGATGCACCCGCATCCCGGAACCGACGGCGCGCTCGCGCTGGCCATGGGGCATGTGGTCCTCAAGGAGTTCTTCGTCGACCGGCAGACGCCGTTCTTCACCGACTACGTGCGCCGGTACACCGATCTGCCGTTCCTCGTCACCCTCAGGGAATCGGACTCCGGTCTCGTCCCTGACAAGTTCCTCAACGCCGCCGACCTCGGCCAGGACGTCGAGAACGCTGAGTGGAAGCCCGTCCTCCTCGACGACGCCACCGGAGAGCCGACGGTCCCCAACGGGACGCTGGGCCACCGCTGGAGCGACGGCGACAAGCCCGAGTGGAACCTCGACCTCGGCGATGTCGTGCCCCGGCTGAGTCTGTACGAGGACGGCGGCGACGGCGCCGAAGGTGACCGCGCCGAAGTCGTCCTCCCCCGCTTCGAGGAGGGCGCGCCCGGCACCGTGACACGTGGTGTGCCCGTGCGCCGCGTCGGTGGCCGGCTCGTCACGACAGTGTTCGACCTGATGCTCGCCCAGTACGCGGTCGGCCGCCCGGGTCTTCCGGGGCACTGGCCCACCTCGTACGAGGACGCGACGACGCCCGGCACCCCCGGCTGGCAGGAGACGCTGACCTCCGTGCCCGCCGCCCAGGCCGTGCGCGTGGCGCGCGAGTTCGCCGACACGGCGGAGCGGTCGAACGGCCGCTGCATGATCCTGATGGGCGCCGGCACCAATCACTGGTTCCACTCGGAGACCATCTACCGCGCCTTCCTTGCCCTCCTCACCCTCACCGGGTGCCAGGGGCGCAACGGCGGTGGCTGGGGCCACTACGTCGGCCAGGAGAAGTGCCGCCCCGTCACCGGCTGGGCGACCCTCGCCGCCGCCTCCGACTGGTCGCGTCCGCCGCGCCAGATGATCGGCGCGGGCTGGTTCTACCTGCACACCGGGCAGTGGCGCTACGACACCCTGCCCGCCGAGTCCCTGGCCGCGCAGACGGGCGAGGGGCGCTTCGCGGGGATGACGGGCGCGGACTGCCTCGCCGCGTCGGCGCGCATGGGGTGGATGCCCTCGTACCCCACGTTCGACCGCAATCCCCTGGAGCTCGGCGCGGGTGAGGACCCCGTCGCGGACGCCGTGCGGGAGCTGAAGGCGGGCACGCTGAAGGTCGCCGCCGAGGACCCGGACGCCCCGGAGAACTGGCCTCGTGTGATGACCGTGTGGCGGGCCAACCTGTTCGGCTCCAGTTCCAAGGGCAACGAGTACTTCCTGAAGCACCTCCTTGGAACGCACTCCAACCTGCCTGCGGACGGCCCTCGTTGCAGCCCTCGCGACATCCGGTGGCGGGACGAGGACGTCGAGGGCAAGCTCGACCTGCTGCTCTCGCTCGACTTCCGGATGACGTCGACGACGCTGCTTTCGGACGTGATCCTGCCGGCGGCCACCTGGTACGAGAAGCACGACCTGTCGTCCACCGACATGCACCCCTTCCTGCACGCGTTCACGCCCGCCATCGACCCGCCCTGGCAGGCCCGTACCGACTACGACGCGTTCCTGACGATCGCCCGGCGCTTCAGCGACCTGGCGCGCGAGCACCTCGGCGTGCGCAAGGACCTGGTCGCCACCGCTCTCCAACACGACACCGCGGGCGGGGAGATGGCGCAGCCAGGTGGCGTCGCCCGCGACTGGGCGCGCGGCGAGTGCGAGCCGGTGCCCGGCCGCACCATGTACAACCTGACGGTCGTGGAGCGCGACTACGGCGCGGTCGGCGAGAAGTTCGCGGCGCTCGGCCCGCTCGTCGACACCCTCGGCGTGACGACGAAGGCGGTCACCTTCGACGTCGGCGAGGAGGTCGACCATCTGCGCGCGAAGAACGGCGCGGTGCGCGGCGGCGTCGCCGACGGCCGGCCGCGCCTGGACACGGCGCAGCGCGCCTGCGAGGCGATCCTGAGCCTGTCCGGCACCTCGAACGGTCGCCTCGCCACCCAGGGCTTCCACACCCTGGAGGCCCGTACCGGGCAGGAGATGGCGCACCTGGCCGCCGAGCACGAGGGCAAGCGCATCACCTTCGCCGACACCCAGGCCGCTCCGGTGCCGGTCATCACCTCACCTGAGTGGTCCGGCAGCGAGTCCGGCGGCCGTCGCTACACCGCCTTCACCATCAACACCGAGCACCTCAAGCCCTGGCACACGCTCACAGGCCGCCAGCACTTCTTCCTCGACCACGACTGGCTGCACGAGGTCGGCGAGGCCCTGCCCGTCTACAAGCCACCGCTGAACATGCACCGGCTGTACGGAGAGCCCGAGCTCGGCTCGGTGACCGACGGCCGTGAGGTGGCGGTGCGGTTCCTCACCCCGCACAACAAGTGGGCCATTCACTCCCAGTACCAGGACAACCTGTACATGATGACGCTCGGCCGCGGCGGTCAGACCGTCTGGATGTCGCCGCAGGACGCCGAGGCGATCGGGGTCCGGGACAACGAGTGGGTGGAGGCCGTCAACCGCAACGGTGTCGTCGCGGCCCGCGCGATCGTCTCCCACAAGATGCCGCCCGGCACCGTCTACATGAACCACGCCCAGGAGCGCACGGTCGGTGTGCCGAAGACGGAGAAGACAGGCCGCCGCGGCGGCATCCACAACTCCCTCACCCGGATCATGATCAAGCCCACCCATCTCATCGGCGGCTACGCCCAGTTGTCGTGGGCCTTCAACTACCTGGGCCCGACGGGGAACCAGCGTGACGAGGTCACCGTGATCCGCCGTCGCAGCCAGGAGGTCGACTACTGATGCGTGTCCTCGCACAGATCGCGATGGTCATGAACCTCGACAAGTGCATCGGCTGCCACACCTGTTCCGTCACCTGCAAGCAGGCGTGGACCAACAGGCGCGGCACCGAGTACGTGTGGTTCAACAACGTCGAGACCCTGCCCGGCCAGGGCTATCCGCGCCGCTGGCAGGACCAGGAACGGTGGAAGGGCGGCTGGGAGCGCACCCGCTCCGGCCGGCTGCGCCTGAAGGCGGGCGGTCGCCTGAAGCGGCTCGGCACAATCTTCGCCAACCCGGACCTGCCGACGGTCGACGACTACTACGAGCCCTGGACGTACGAGTACAAGAACCTGACCGACGCCCCGGCAGGCGACGACATGCCCGTGGCGCGCCCGTACTCACAGACGACGGGCCGGCCGATGGACACCATCGAATGGGGCCCCAACTGGGACGACAACCTCGGCGGCGCCCCCGAGCACGGGCCGAAGGACCCGCTCGTGGAGCAGGTGCGCGACCAGGTCGGCGAGCGGATCCGCTTCGAGTTCGAGCAGAGCTTCATGTTCTACCTGCCGCGGATCTGCGAGCACTGCCTCAACCCGGCGTGCGTCTCCGCCTGCCCGTCCGGCGCGATGTACAAGCGCGAGGAGGACGGCATCGTCCTGGTGGAGCAGGACCAGTGCCGCGGCTGGCGGATGTGCGTCAGCTCGTGCCCGTACAAGAAGGTCTACTTCAACCACGCCACCGGCAAGGCCGAGAAGTGCACCTTCTGCTTCCCGCGCATCGAACTGGGCATGCCCACCATCTGCTCCGAGACCTGCGTGGGCCGCATGCGCTACCTGGGCGTGATGCTGTACGACGCCGACAAGGTCGCCGAAGCCGCCGCCGTCGAGGACGAACACGACCTGTACCCGGCCCAGTTGGAGTGCTTCCTCGACCCGCACGACCCGGCGGTCGCCGAGGCGGCGCGGGCGAGCGGGATCACCGACGATTGGCTCGACGCCGCGCGCCGCTCCCCCGTCTTCGACCTGATCCGCACCTACCAGGTGGCGCTGCCGCTGCATCCCGAGTACCGCACCATGCCCATGGTCTGGTACGTCCCGCCGCTCTCCCCGGTGGTGGAGGCGGTCGCCGCGACCGGTCACGACGGCGAGGACCCGGGCAATCTGTTCGGCGCGATCGACAACCTGCGCATCCCCGTCGAGTACCTGGCCGCACTCCTCACGGCCGGGGACACCTACCCGGTCGAGGCGGTGCTGCGGCGGATGGCCGCGATGCGGGCCCATATGCGCAGCCGCAACCTGGGCGAGGAGCCCGATCCGGCTATCGCCGCCGCCGCACGACTGACGGGCCAGGAGCTGGAGGACATGTTCCGGCTGCTCGCCGTGGCCAAGTACGAGGACCGTTACGTGGTCCCCTCCGCGGCGCGCGCCGACGCGGACGCGCTGGCCGACTCGCATCCGCTGGCCGACTCGCACCCCCTCGACGACTCGCGTCCCCTCAACGACTCGCATTCTCTCGACGGCGACTGCCCCGTGGCCTCCGCCCCCGCCGAGCCCGTCCTGCTCAACCTCTCCAGGACCCGGAGGTCCTCATGACACCGCACGCACGGATCCGGCTCGCTGCCGCCCGGCTGCTGGTCCACCCCGACGAGCAGCTGTACGGGGAACTGCCCCTCCTGCGGGAGCTGACCGCGCAGGTGGAGGTGCCGGAGCTGGCGCGGTTCCTGGCCTTCGTGGAGGGTGAGCGGCCTCTGGACCTCGCCGCGCACTACACATCGGTCTTCGACACCCGCAACCGCCGCTGTCTGTACATGACGTGGTGGACCGACGGCGACACCCGCAACCGCGGCCTGTCCCTGGTGCGCGTCCAGCGCGCCTACCGCGACCGCGGCCACCACTTCGACGGCGGCGAACTCCCCGACTTCCTGCCCGTGATGCTGGAGTTCGCGGCCCTGGAGGAGGAGGCGGGCACCGCACTCCTCCAGGAGCACCGGGCCGGCCTCGAACTGCTCCGGCTCGCCCTGACCGACCACGGCACGCCGTACGCGCTCCTCCTGCAGGCGGTCAGCGCCACCCTCCCCGGCCCCTCACCCGCCACCCGTGAGGAGGCGAAGGCCCTGGCCCGTCAGGGGCCGCCTCGCGAGAGCGTCGGCCTCGAACCCCTCGGCCCCGGCGTCGACCTGCCCTGGCCCCGGCTGCCCGAAAGGACCTCGGCATGATGGACCTGCTGCTGTGGGGAGTCCTGCCCTACACCGTCCTCGTCCTGCTCGTCGCGGGCCTGGTGTGGCGGGGACGCCACGACCGCTTCGGCATCACCACGCACTCCTCGCAGCTGCACGAGTCGCGGCTGCTGCGGATCGGCTCGCCGCTGTTCCACTTCGGCATGGCCTTCGTCGTGGTCGGCCATGTCGTGGGCCTGCTGATCCCGCAGAGCTGGACCGACGCCGTGGGCGTCGACGACCACCTGTACCACCTCGTCGCCGTGAGCACCGGCGCCCTGGCGGGCATAGCGGCGATCGCCGGCATCGGCATCCTCGTCTACCGCCGCCTCACCGTGCCGGGCGTGCGCCGCGCGACGCTGCGCAGCGACCACCTGATGTACACGGTCCTGATCGGTGCGATGCTGCTCGGCCTGACCGCCACCGTCCTCAACTCGGTCGGGGCGACCGGGGAGTACAACTACCGCGAGGGCATCTCGGTCTGGTTCCGCTCCCTGTTCGTCCTCCAGCCGGACTACGCGCTGATGGCCGGCACCCCGCTCGCCTTCAAGCTGCACATCCTCTTCGGCTTCGCACTCATCACCCTCATCCCGTACTCGCGCCTGGTCCACATGTTCACGGCGCCGGTGCGCTACCTGTTCCGGCCGTACGTCGTCTACCGGCGCCGCGACCCGGAGCAGCAGGCCCAGCGCCCGAAGCGGCGGGGATGGGAGCGCGTCTCATGAGCCGAGCCATCCGCACACCGCGCCACAGCGTCGCGGAGAGACCCTTCATCGTCATCTGGGAGACGACCCGGGCGTGCCCCCTCGCCTGCCACCACTGCCGCGCCAGCGCCCAGCCGGACCGCGACCCCCGCGAACTCGACGCCGCCGACGCGCGCGCCCTCATGCTCCAGATCGCCGAATTCGGCCGCCCCGCACCGCTGTTCGTGATCACCGGAGGTGACCCGTTCCAGCGGGAGGACCTCAACGAGCTGATCTCCTACGGCACCTCGCTCGGGCTGCGCATCGCCGTGTCCCCCTCGGGGACTCCCACCCTGACCCGCGCCAACCTCGCCGCCGTACGCGACGCGGGCGCCGTCGCCCTGTCGTTGTCGGTCGACGGGTCCGACGCCGCGCGGCACGACGCCTTCCGCGGTGTCGACGGCGTGTTCCAGTGGACCATCGACGCGTGGCGGGCCGCCAGGGAACTGGGCCTGAAGGTCCAGATCAACACCACCCTCACCCGGCACAGCCTCGACGACCTCGCCGACATCGCGGCCCTCGTACGGCGCGAGGGCGCCATGCTGTGGTCGGGATTCCTCCTCGTGCCCACCGGCCGCGGAGCCGACCTGGACGCGCTGACCCCGCAGGAGGTCGAGGACTCCCTGCACTTCCTCTACGACTGCGGATCCGTCATCGCGACGAAGACCACCGAGGCCCATCACTTCCGGCGCGTCGTGCTCCAGCGCACCCTCCACGACCAGTGCGGAACCCGGCCCGCACTCGGCCCGCTGCACCGCCGGCTCACCGCCCGGGCCGCTGCGCCTCTTCGACGGGCCCCGCCGCGGCGTCCGCAGGCCGCCCATGGACGTGTCGTCGGGACGCGGCTTCGTCTTCGTCTCCCACACGGGTGAGGTGCACCCGAGCGGCTTCCTCCCCGTGTCGGCCGGAAACGTCAAGGACCGGCCCCTCACCGACCTCTACCGCAGCTCCGAGCTGTTCACCTCACTGCGCGAGGTGCGGAACCTGCGGGGTGCCTGCGGGAATTGCGAGTTCAACCGGCTGTGCGGCGGCTCCCGGTCGCGTGCGCACGCCGTCCACGGCGACCTGTTCGCCACCGATCCTTGGTGCGCCTACGAGCCCGGCACCTTCCCCCATCAGACCGAACTGCAGGAGGTGCTCGCGGAATGCGCACCGTGACCGTCATCGGCGGAGGCATCAGCGGCCTCGCCGCGGCCTGGGCCCTGCGCGACACCGCCCGCGTGGTCGTGCTCGACACCGCGCCCCAGGTCGGCGGCAAGCTCCGTACCGGACGCGTCGCCGGCGTACCCGTCGATCTCGGCGCGGAGTCGATGACGGCGATGCGGCCCGAGGCGGTACGCCTCGCGGAGGACGTCGGCCTCGCCGACGCGCTGTGCACACCACGGCCCGCGCCGGTCACCGTCTGGAGCCGTGGCGCCCTGCGCACCATGCCACCCGGGCACGTCATGGGCATCCCGACCCGGCTCGACGAACTCGCGGCCTCCGGCCTGCTGTCCGACCACGGGATGGCACAACTGCGCCGCGCCGAGGAGCTCGTACCCCCGACGACGTCGGCCGATGTGGCCGATGTGACTGTGGGCGAATATCTGACGCCCCTACTGGGCGAGGAGGCGGTGGAGCGGCTGATCGCACCGCTCCTCGGCGGCATCCACGCAGGTGATGTGAACCGCCTGTCGCTCGCCTCGGTGATGCCCCAGCTGGCCGCGATCGCCCAGGACGGTGAGCCGCTGCTCGCCGCACTGCGCCGCAAGCTCTCCACGGGCGGGGACGCACCGCGCCCCTCGCCGGTACGGGGCGTCGCCGGAGGTCTGGGCCACTTCGCACAGGAGGTCGCGCGGGCTTCGGGCGCCACGGTACTGACCGGCACCACGGCCCTGGCGTTGGACAGCGAGCCGCGCGGAGCGAGCGGTTGGCGTACGCACGCGGCGACGGCCGACGGTCTCCTCACCCTCGACTCGGACGCCGTGGTCCTGGCCCTGCCGGCCCACGGGGCCGCACCTCTGCTCCGGCCGCACGCCCCCCTCGCCGCCGAAGCCCTGGCCGGGATCGACCACGCGACGAGCGCGGTGGTCACGCTCGCGTTCAGCCGGGACGGGACGACACCCGGCCCCCTCACCGAACGCAACGGATTCCTCGTACCCCCCGGCGAGGGAGCCGCCGTCAAGGGCGCCACCTTCCTGTCCACGAAGTGGAGCTGGCAGTCCGACGCCGCACCGGACCTGTTCCTCCTGCGCGCGTCGCTCGGCCGGGCGGGCAACGACACGGTGTCGTCACTCACCGACACCCAGCTGCTCCGGGTGACCGTGCAGGACCTGACCGCGGCGATCGGCCCGCTCGGCAGCCCGCTCGCGACAGAGGTGACCCGCTGGGACCGGGGCCTCCCCCAGTACCACGTGGGCCACAGCGAACGCGTCCGGCGCATCCGGGGCGGCCTCGCCGGGCATCCGGGCCTGGCCGTGTGCGGCGCCGCCTACGACGGGGTCGGCGTCTCGGCGTGCGTCGCGAGCGGCTTCACGGCGGCGCGGGTGGTGATGGTCGGGCACTGAGGTCGTCGGAAACGCGGCGGGCCCCGCTCCTCCGAGGGGAGGGCGGGGCCTTGCGGGTGCTGCGGGTGCTGCGGGTGGTGCTGGTGCGGCTGGGAGTCGGTGGGTGACTCTTAGTACCAGCCGTTGGCCTGCCAGAAGGCCCAGGCGGCGTTGGGGGAGCCGTAGCGCTCGTTCATGTAGTTGAGGCCCCACTTGATCTGGGTGGCGGGGTTGGTCTTCCAGTCCGAGCCGGCGGAGGACATCTTGGAGGCCGGGAGGGCCTGGACGAGGCCGTAGGCGCCGCTGGAGGAGTTGGTGGCGGAGGGGTTCCAGCTGGACTCGTGGTTGACGATCTTGCTGAACGACGCGTACTGCGAAGCCGGGACGATCTTCTTCGCGATCTCCT